>RXIJ01000065.1 GCA_004212095.1 Methanosarcinales archaeon
AAGCCACTACGTAATCCAGCCCCTTCGCCATCGAGAGTATATTTTCGACAAGTGTCCTGCACCGTAGATTTCCCCTTCCGGATCGATCCGACTTCAGATACCGCTCAATCGTTCTTCTGATTTCCAAGTTCACTCAATGTATGAGATATTCGGAACCACCGGGCATATAGAAAATTATATGTAGTTTCAAACGATGTGACTAAAGAGGAAATATGGATGAATTTGATCAAAGCCAGAGTCGTGGATAACACACATTTAGAGCTCGAAAAAGAGATCGGAATACCTGAAAAAGACGTGCTCATAAAGATCATAGGATGGGGTGTGGTAGAATCTGCTGAAGGTGCATGGGGGTATGACGTAAATAGTAAAGACTTTGTTGAAGATCTGAGAAAATCAAAAAGATTGGATTGGATATGAATCTTTTTATAGACACTTCCATTTTCGTTGATGTCCTAAGAAAAGAGACCGTTGAGTCATCAAAAATTCTTTTCGACAGCATTCTTAAGGACAATGATGGTTTTACATCATCGATTACTGTAGCTGAACTCAGTGTGGGTGCACACCTATCATCAAGGTCAGATTCAATCGAAAAAACGATGGAGCTTTTATCACTCATTTCTGTTATAAATCTAAATTATAAAATTGCATTTCATGGTGGAAAGATATATTCGGAACTTATCAGAAGAGGTTTGGAGATTGAACTAAATGACTGCTTGATCGCTGCAACTGGTTTGTCTGTTGGAATCGCCGAGATTGTAACAAGGAACATTGATCATTTTGAACGAATCGATGGGATACATGCTGCCACACCAGAATATCTTGGATTCGGATGAATACGATGGTTTCAACCCCTGTTTTGCTGGATGTGCCATGCAACTCACATCGGTGGATTCGCATCTGACATTTATACATCAGTACAGCGCTTTTGCGTCTCTAATCCTCACAACCGCCCCAAATCCCCTCGAAACCGACTTCCCGAGCCCAAGATAATCCGGAATCGCAAAATTCACCATAAATTCACACTCAACCCCGAGCATATTCACGCCCTTGACCGTACACGACGTATGCCGCACCATCCCGATATCCAGCAGTATCTGCGAAGCCACTACGTAATCCAGCCCCTTTGCCATCGAGAGTATATTTCCGGTGAGAGTCCGCCTGAGCTGATCCCGCTGCTCTATCCGATCAGACTTCATATATCGCTCGTAATTCTTCTGGTTCAGTGCAAGCCAGGGCGTTACGAACCGATAGCTCAATATCTGATCTGAGATGCTGAAATCATCTTTCCGGAGTGTAACACCTCTCTCAACGATCTCGTAGGTATTATCTCCAAGTTTTATCTGATCATACTGGTCATAAATCTCTTTTAACACCTCTGCACCCTCGTTTATCCCGATAACCATCGGAGTGCCATCAATTGTCTTGTACTGGATCTTTGGGTACCGGTAGATCAATTTGCCAGCGTCCACGTGCTGGTGCAGGAGTTCGTATTCTGTAAACCTGGTTGCGAAGAAGCCTCTAAGCTTCGATGCAGACTGGATGATCGGGCGGGTAGATATAAGAGTCAGGGTGAGGGTTGTGAGAGGCATGACATTTCCTGCGATGATAGCTGTGGCGGTATTAGACGCCCAAAACTTCGATTGGCACCGGGACCTCTTTAACTATCAGCACATCCGACTTACAAAAAACCGATAGCCTTTCCATTGTGCATAAATAACATGAACATCTGACAGAAGGAAAAGAGAGAAATTAAGTTGTTGGGATATTATATTACCCGGTTATTCCTCTTTTTAGTTTTCGTGTTAGTGTTTCTATCTCTTCTACGGCTTTATTAATATCCTCTGTGTTTCTTGCTATCATATCAACAATAGCTGAGCCAACTATTACTCCATCTGCTCCGGCGTTTATGATTTCTTTTGCCTGTTGCGGGTTTGATATGCCAAACCCTACTGCTTTTGGAATGTCAGTATGCACCTGCTGGATCAGGGATTTTGTGTGATCTTCGAGGTCCTCTCTTGCACCAGTAACTCCAAGTCTTGCCACGAGGTAGATAAATCCACTGGAGCTTTGTATGATGCGCTCTATTCGTTCTGGCGTTGTTGTTGGTGCTATAAAGTGTATGAGATCGAGGTTGTATTTTTTGCAGGCTTCACTCAGTTCATCTGCTTCCTCTGGTGGAAGGTCTGGTACGATGATTCCCGCTATGCCATGATTCCTACAGTCCTTTGCAAAGGTCATAGTGCCGCGGTGGAAGATTAAGTTGTAATAGGTCATCACCGCATAAGGTACTGTCTGGGGCAGTGTTTTTACGAGATCGAAGAACAGATCCGGATTCATGCCTGCCTGTAGTGATCGCTGTGATGCTGCCTGGATAGTGGGGCCATCTGCTATTGGATCTGAAAATGGAAGTCCAAGTTCAATAAGATCTGCACCTGCGCGTATAAGAGCATTCACTATCTTGGTTGTGGCATCTGGCGTTGGGTCTCCTGCACAGATATAGGCGATGAGAGCTTTGTCGCGCTTAAAGGCATCAGCAATGTGTTTCATATTCGTGTGTCCATTACAGTACTCAAGTCTTTATCGCCTCTTCCGGAGACATTTATGATTACAAGGTCCCCGAGGTCGTCTGCTTTTTTCAGGTATGCAACCGCATGCGATGATTCAAGAGCTGGTATAATGCCCTCTAACTGTGATAATTCATGAAAAGCTTCAAGTGCCTCAAAATCCTGGATATTGTCTGCTATCACGCGACCACAATCAACAAGGCGTGAGAGTTCCGGGCCAACTCCTGCATAGTCAAGCCCTGGGGCTATGGAGCTGGATTCAAGTATCTGTCCGTATTTATCCTGCAGTATCTTTGTTCTTGCACCATGAAGGACACCGTCTTCACCAACGCAGAGCGATGCTGAATGCAGTGCAGCAGTCTTCGTGGTTTTAAGCCCGCTTCCACCTGCTTCAATTGCATATAGTTCCACATCCTCGTTTAAGAATGGATGGAATATACCCATTGCATTGCTGCCTCCACCAGTGCATGCGATGATACTGTCTGGCAGTCTCCCCTCCTTTTCAAGTATCTGTTTTTTTGCTTCGTTTCCGATGATTTTCTGGAAGTCATGCACCATAGCAGGATAAGGATGTGGTCCCACGATTGATCCAAGAACATAGAATGTGGTTTCTACATTTGTTGCCCAGTCGCGCATTGCCTCGTTGATAGCGTCTTTTAACGTCTGGCTTCCGCTTGTTACGGTGTGCAACTTAGCTCCCAAAAGCTTCATACGATACACGTTCATCTCCTGTCGTTTGATATCTTTAGCTCCCATATATATTTCTGATGGTATTCCGATGCTTGAAGCAGCCATTGCTGCTGCTGTGCCATGCTGTCCTGCACCAGTCTCTGCAATAATTCTTTTTTTTCCCATGTATTTTGCAAGCAGTGTCTGACCAATCGTGTTGTTGAGCTTGTGAGCTCCCCCGTGAACAAGGTCTTCTCGTTTCAGGTAAATAGTTATTCCGTATTCTTTGCTCAATCGGCGTGCATGATAAAGTGGAGTTGGTCTTCCTGCAAAGTTTGACCGATAGTCGTGTAGTTCTGCTACAAACTGGGGATCTTCTTTGTACTTCTTATAGCTCTCTTCAAGTTCATAGAGTGCTGGCATGAGCACTTCTGGCACAAACTGTCCACCATACTTTCCAAATTTACTTTTTTTATTATTTTCCATTGTAAGCTCCTTCTATGCACGAGTTTGTAAGTATTCGTGTATGCGCCTCAGTACACACGGTGTGCGGTTTTTCATCCTACTCCCCTGCATGCACGAGTTTGTAAGTATTCGTGTATGCGTCTCCTTCCATTATAGCACTTCCTACTAAAATGGCGTCAGCACCACTCTCTATCATTTGAAGTGCATCTTCTGGCGTGCGTACACCACTTTCTGCTATTATTACTGCATCGGCACGTTCTTTCCGTATCATCGGTGCAATCTGTTTTACAGCTTTAAGGTCAATCTCAAAAGTGTTAAGGTTTCGGTTATTGATACCAATTATCTGTGCATCGGTTGATAACACTTCTTCTAATTCTTCCGGTGCATGAACTTCTACGATTGCCTTTGCACCAGTCTTCCCTACTTCCATTATAAATTTGTTTAGCTGTTTGTGAAGCACTCCTGCAATCAGAAGTACCAGATCTGTCTCTACTTCTGTTATCTGGTTCTTGCTCACTATAAAGTCTTTCCGAAGCACTGGAAGATTGACCTGCTCTCTCACTGATTTAAGGTTTTCAATGCTTCCGTGAAAATAGTTCGGCTCTGTGAGTACTGATATTGCACAGGCTCCTGCACGTTCCATTTCTCCTGCTATTTGTGCTGCATATACAGGAGTTATTTTTTTGAAATTATGTGTGGGAGAGGCTGGTTTTACTTCTGATATAATTGGAACTAACCCACTCTTTTGTGCTTTTTCAATCGATTTTTTGAGACTTCTGGCATTGATAGTAAAAGGTTCTGGCTGGAGATGTATTGCTCTTTTTTGGCTTGAGCAAATAATATCTTCAAGTATTTTATGCATGCTCACTTGCACACTCCGTGTGTAAAAATAACGAACTGTATGCTTCGTATGCAAAACTGCACACAAGTTGTGTAGAAATAACGAATGCTTTGTAAATTGCAAGACTTGTATAGAAATGATGAACAGCTTGAGCAAATATGATCACTGCTTCACGCCCTTCTTCATAAATTGCAAGAACATCTTCACATCCAATTCCGGGTTTCGCCATAAAATCACTATGCTAAGTTAATAATCTTGTAATGAAGTCATAGTATATTGATTTTTCGTACTTGCTAAATAATCCTACTAGTCACATTACAAACAAATGTCCAAAGGGGATTGAAATTTCCTATGAACAGCTCTCGAAGGTCAACATCAAGAGAGAGGATTTTCATTGTGAGTGGAATTATATTATTCGTTCTGATATTATTAGTGAATGATCGAGTTATAACATAACAGTTCCTAAGCGGTTCGTATTTACTTCTGATAAAACCTGTTAAATGTTCAGGTTATTCGTACGCGGCTACTAACAATAGACAATTCGATAAGAGGATACGGAAAAACCTAAAAGTAGTTTCGTATCTCTTTTGATAGATCTTCTGGTTTTTCAAGCACAACGGTTTGCTCCAACAAAAACGGCATGTACCAGGAATCAATGCTTGTGTAATTTGGTCGAGGGTTTGGGCGGGCAACCATACGTATGCCTGAGTAAAAATCGTTGTTTTCAGCATCTAACCTTCCTGAATAAATGACGCAGTTGAATGCAGCAAATCCGTGATCATTATAATACTCTAAAACATTGGATAGCCCTTCTGCAATATCTCTTATATCTTCTTTTGTAAACATCAACATGTTTGGCTTGTTTATAATCGCCCTTATTTCACAAAATCCGGTTGGTGCAAATGGTACATGCCAGTAAATATTATTTTTCTGCTTGATTTCTCTATCCTTGTTAGCGTTCATCAGATCCATCCAAAAATTTGCATGGTTTCTAATCTCGTACTGCACTGAAGAATCAGTTAATGTCTTAACATGGTGGAACGGGACTTCCTGTATTGAAACCTGTAAATGGAAATGCATTAAGCTGGCACCTGCCGGAGGCAGATAATTGCAGCCTATAACAGGGTAGATAAGTTTGTTATTTTTTTGATATGCCTTTTTTATGCACGCGATTGATGCGTTTAGAAAACGGTATAGCAAATCTGTATTGATGGTGCTAAAATCAAGATAATGAACGTCAGGCGAAGTTACTACTGCTTCGAAATCAGCTCTTGGATAAAGGTTTGGGAATACATAAATGTCGTCGAACTTCAAGATGTCTTCTTCGATTTGCTGTTTAGGAAATCTTGCTGCAATCTTATCAATCAGGGGTTTACAGAAAAGACAGTTCTCTTTTGATTTTTCGATTATTTCATTTAACCAATCTTTATCCTGAACACTATAAAATTCTACCCATTTTTCCTTTAGATATGGGCAAATAACAGAAATCCTTGATGTTAATGGATCTAAGCGATATTCGATATTATATGTTACCGGATCTCCATCTGATGTTAAAACTTTCAAGGTCTTGGTTTCGGATTTGAACTCTATTGACATTTCAACTCACCAATTTTCTTCGAAAACTGATTTGTAGTCAATCAGTTATGGTATATGAATTTACCTTTGGTGGGGCTGTCACGTTACATGGTGCTACGGTTAAACCTCTGGGGGATCTGTCTATTCAAACCTAAAGCAGCATCCACTGGAAGTCTTACCACACCAGAGAATGTATGACGGGGTTGTTTTATACCTGTTTAAGGTTCGGGAGAGAAAAGAGATTATTGCAGTTAACTTATCGAAGTCTGATTGATAGGAAAGTTTATACTTTGCGATTGCCTTAACAAGGGTGTGTTCATGCAGGATGACGTTATTTCCTAATCAGCCATAAGGTGTTAGACTATATTATGTTTGGAAGCTCTTTTGATAGAATAATAATAATATTTTTAATAATATTTTTTACGCTGTTAATCAGAAAACTTGTTATATATATTTTTGAAGAAAAACTCATTCACATAACCAGAAAAACAAAAACAGAACGTGACGACCTCCTGGTAAAAGCTCTTAAAAATCCAATAGGTTATGTTATCATTGGAATCGGGCTTGTTGCCTGTATCCACTTACTTCCACTGCCTGAAAAGATTGGGACGACTGAAGTATCTATTATTATTAACTCTACTTCCACACTTCTGTTCACACTTATAGCACTGTTTGTAACCTTTCGTCTTATCGATGTACTTGCATACTATATATACAAAGCAGCATCAAGCACTGAAACCAAACTCGATAAACAATTGGTACCTCTACTCATAAAGATTTTAAAAATAGTTGTGTTTATCCTTTCACTGCTCTTTATTCTACAAAACATCGGATGGGAGATTACGTCACTGCTTGCAGGTCTTGGCATCGGCGGTCTTGCTTTTGCCCTTGCAGCACAGGAAACCCTAAGCAATCTCTTTGGTTCATTTACTATTTTCTCTGACCGATGTTTTCGTATTGGCGACTGGGTAAAAATCGATGATGTCGAGGGGACTGTAGAAGAGGTTGGTTTTCGCTCAACCAAGATTCGACGATTTGATCAAGCACTCGTCATCACGCCAAATAGCAAATTCATCAAATCAGAAGTAATAAACTTCAGCGAAATGAAAATGCGAAGAATAACATTCAACCTTGGAGTGTCTTATGAAACTACTGCCAAACAGATGACAAATGTTGTTGAGGGTATCAAAAAAATCATAGAAGATGATGAACGTTTCGAACGCTCATTTTACATGGTACACTTCACAGAATTTGGCGTCTACTCGCTTGATATACTCGTTTACTGCTTCACAAAAACCACAATATGGAACGAATACCTCTCCATGCGAGAAGAGTTTAATCTTAAAATAATGAAACTGCTTGAAGAACTGAATGTTGAGATAGCTTATCCCACCCAGACAATTCAATTCCCTTTCGCGAAGTAACAATCCCTGGAAAAAAGTGAAATGCTCTGACTCGTATTTTACTCTTTCATTATTTTTGTTAATGTTTCTGCTGCTTGATGAATTTCTTTGTATTGCAGGGTGATCTCTTCTGTGTTTGTTGTGATATGTAATTCTTGTTTACTAGTAGTGGTGCCAATGATTGTGTGCGGTATGTTTTGCAGTTTGTCAAGCGCTTGTTCTGGTGTTGTTATAATCATGCGTCCGTATGTTTCTGAGAAAAGAAGTTCAGCATCTGTCAACTTATCCGTGGTAAGTGTAATCTCTGCCCCGTGTGTTGGTGTAATAAGTTCAGAGAGTGCTATCGCAAGTCCACCGTTTGATATGTCGTGAGCAGTACTAACGTTTCCTGTTTGTACAAGCTCTCTTACATTTTTAAGAATATGTTCGATGTTTTCGGGCACTGTTGGAACACTCCCTGCATTTGTGTTTAGAATATGATAATATTCGCTTCCCCCAAGTTCTGGTTTTGTTTCACCGATGAGTATGATTGTTTCGCCTTTGTGCTGTATGGTACTGTGCGGTAGATTTCCTATCTCTATGTTGGTGAGTTTTCCAATCATGCCAAGACTTGGTGTTGGAAGTATGGTGGTGTTGTGCTCCTTGCTATCGTTATAAAACGACACGTTGCCACCGACAACAGGCGTGTGAATTTTTTTTGAAGCATCACCGAGCCCAGTGACTGATTGCTTAAACTGGTGGTAATTTTCCTTCGTTTCAGGATTTCCAAAGTTGAGGCAGTCAACGATACAAAGAGGTTCCGCACCAATTGTTGCAAGATTCATTGCATTCTCAACAACTGCACCATAAGTGCCAGTGTATGGATCGTGTAAGGTGTGCAGCGGATTGCATCCGGATGATAGTGCTATTGCAACCTCTGGTGTTATGCGTATCAAACCAGTGTCTGCACCAGGTTTTATGATTGTTTGAATCTGTACCTCGTGATCGTACTGGGAATATATCCATCGTTTGGATGCGATGTTTGGTGATGAAAGCACTCGCTGAATTACTTCCTTAAGATTTCCTGTTTCTATTTCTGGTGGTGAAATGTCGCTTGTTTCTGGTTGTGGTGCAGCTGAGGCTTGTTCAGTACAGGGTGCGCCACCTGAAAGCAGGTGAATCGGCATATCTGCTATTATTTCCCCATTGTAGTGTACTGTGTAGTTGGGTGCGGTTGTAAGTTTCGCGATCGCACTTGCATTAAGATCATATTTGTCTGCGATCAAGAGCACTTTGTCAACGTTTTCTGGTTTTACTTCAAGTACCATTCGTTCCTGAGATTCTGATATCATGATTTCGAATGGAGTCATACTCTCTTCACGAAGAAGCATCCGGTCAAGGTTTATGGTCATGCCGAGATTTCCTTTGGCTGCCATTTCACTGGTTGCGCCTGCAAGCCCTGCTGCACCAAGGTCCCTGCATGATTCTACAACGCCACTATGCACCGCTTCGAGTGTTGCCTCTATCAGTAGTTTTTCCGTATAAGGATCGCCAATCTGTACGCTACTTCGTTCTGATTCTGATTCACTGCTTAAATCTCTCGAGGCAAAGGAGGCGCCTCCAAGACCGTCCCTTCCTGTTGAGGCGCCAATAAGTATGATGCTGTTACCTGCATGCTGCGCTATCGCTGTTACAAGATGCTTTTTATGAAGTAAGCCAACACACACCACGTTTACCAGCGGGTTGCCGCTGTAATCGTTGTGAAACACAACCTCGCCACCAACGACCGGGACCCCAATGCAATTTCCATATCCTGCGATACCTCTTACCACGTGTTCAAGAAGGTACTGGTTTTTTTTAATTTCAGGAGATCCAAAATATAATGCATCCATCAATGCAATCGGACGTGCACCCATGGATACGATATCTCTTACAATGCCGCCTATTCCGGTAGCTGCACCATTATATGGATCTACATAGGAAGGGTGGTTATGGCTTTCCATGCCAATAGCAAGGTAAAGAGTGTCTGTCAGTTTTACAATGGCTGCATCATCGCCAGGTCCTATGATGACGTCTTCACCGGTTGTTGGCAGTGTTTTTAACAAAAGCCCGCTTGAGCGGTATGAGCAGTGCTCACTCCACAGGTTTAGGAAGCAACCCTGTTCGACCGTGTTTGGCTCCCGCCCCATTTTTTCGCTGATTAGCTTGAAGTCGGATTCTGGTATAAGCATATTTTGTATGACCTCGACTACTTCGTAGTCGAGAGTTATCAGTATTATATTTTTGCACAACTCGACTACTTTGCGTAGCTCGACTACTTCGTAGTCGAGAATTAAAGGTTATCGGTATTGTGCACAATGAAGTTGTGCAGTTCTGTAAAATGATGAGAGCGTCAAGTGATAAAACCCTGCTGTCGCCACTAACATCAGCAGCATCGTCGAACGGACGGCTGCCGACTGCTATTTGAAGTGCGATTGCAGCATCTGCGGAGTCGAGGATGCCGTCGCGGTTGAGGTCGCCCTTAATTGGTT
>RXIJ01000066.1 GCA_004212095.1 Methanosarcinales archaeon
AATCAACAGCACTATCAGAATACCAACAGCGATAGCACCATAGACTGCTGTTTGTGATGTCCCCATAGCCATGCATGTTGTAGTTGTGGTTGTTGTAGTTGTAATCATCATTTTTATATTACACCATACTTCCTATATCATAAACTCTCTATATAAGTTTTCCTCTTGCAAACGGCTTTGGTGTCTTTTCCCAAAAAAGAGATAGGCTTTTAAACCAAAAAACTAATTTGACGGCTTCCGAATACTTTTTAGGATATAGTAAAAGAATTAATTTCAAGCGTTTTGGACAGAGATTATCAGGACATGTTTTGTCTATAATTTCAGTGTTGATCTCCAAAAATTTTTAAAGTATCATCTGCAAACTTCTTTTGCTATTTCTTCTTCCGATCTACATGTTTCAAGTCACTCGTGGTTAAATCTACCTGGTTTTTTAACGATAAAAATACTTTGCCACCACCCACATCCTGCATTCACAATTTTTTAGATCCTTGCTTGGCGTAATCTTTATAACATGTTGCATTATATTGTGGTGTTGTTCATAAGTTTATGTACGTCAACAGCCTTTTCTTTGATCCCAACGGGTCAAAAAAGGCAAAAAAAGAGCCCCTATTTGATCAGGCGGCATAATAAGTACAAAAATATGATAGGCAAATGTTGCCTTGAAGGAGATTAAAAAATATGTCACAACCAATGTATGTTAAGTTTGAAGTGCCAGCAGAATTACAGGAAAAAGCGCTTGAAGCATTAGAGCTTGCGCGAAACACAGGGAAAATTAAAAAAGGCACTAATGAAGCCACAAAAGCCATTGAAAGAAGTGTGGCAAAACTCGTGGTGATCGCGGAAAATGTTGAGCCACCCGAAGTTGTAGCTCATATACCTCTTCTATGTGAAGAAAAAAATATTCCTTATGCCTATGTTAAAAAACAAATCGATCTCGGTGCAGCATGCGGGCTTGGTGTTGGCAGTGCAGCAGCAGTTATAATCGAAGAAGGTAAAAGCAAGGATATATTAGAAGATCTTTCCGTCAAAGTGCAGTCTCTAAAACAGCAGGCATGATTAAGGTGATCTATTATGTCAGATGAAACAGGCTACCCGGCTGAAATAATAGAAATCGTTGGGAACACTGGTATGCATGGTGAAGCAAAACAAATACAATGCCGCATACTTGAAGGAAGAGATAAAGGTAGGATAATTACCAGAAACTGTATTGGCCCAATGAGAATAGGTGACATACTGATGTTACTTGAAACATCCAGAGAAGCCAAGAGATTGACCAGACGCTGAGCGTGGAAAACATGGAAACAAAAAAATGTTCCTTTTGTGACAGGATAATCGAGCCTGGAACAGGTAAGATGTATGTTAAAAGAGATGGGACAATCTTCTATTTCTGTTCATCTAAATGCCAGAAGAATCATAAACTTGGCAGAGTACCCAGAAAAGTGAGATGGACCAACCAGGCACACAACATAAAAAAAGCATAAGACGATGATTAAAGCAGTAGAGCAGACTTATATCATGGTCAAACCTGATGGAGTACAGCGTGGACTAATTGGAAAGATAATCAATCGAATAGAGCAGCGTGGACTTAAGGTTGTAGCATTGCGAATGAATGTCATAGACAAGGGGATAGCAATGAAGCATTACGCAGAGCATAGAGAAAAACCATTTTTCTCTGATCTTATAAGTTTTATAACATCAGGCCCTTCGGTATCTTTAGTTGTGGAGGGAGTAAATGCCATTAAAATCATGCGAACCATTAATGGTGCAACAAATTCATCAGATGCAGCACCAGGAACCATCAGAGGTGATTTTGCAATCGATACCGGACGAAACGTGGTGCATGCATCAGACTCAGTGGAGTCAGCACGAAAAGAGATTGCACTCCATTTTAATGATGGTGAACTCACAGACTACACACGCACAGACGAAGCATGGGTATATGAATAATTGTATTTGTGTAGAACCACGAGATTCAGCACAAGAAAAGGTCTTGTGGTTACAAAAATAGCTTGAGACAAATACGAATAGTTCACCCACAAGTTTATCGCATCCCAAAAAATCACCGTGGAGAAGGGCAAGAACACGCAAAGTTTAAAGGCAGTTTCGATCATTGCTTAAGGTCTCTGGTGATTCTCTCATTCTCTGTTGTGTTCTGCTGTGAAATTTAAGGATTTAGCAATTTCACTATAAATTTGACTGTACCCTAAATTTGTACAAGCTTTTAGATTATACCATGCTTATTTAAAGGGCAAGAACAGAACTGTGTTGATAAAATAAATGAAAAAACTTTGCAGAGGACTGTACATTGGAAGGTTTCAGCCATATCACTTGGGGCACTCCAAAGTACTGGAAGTTATTGTTGGAGAAATCGATGAAGTAATCATCGGAATTGGCAGCGCGCAGGAAAGTTATCACCCAAACAATCTCTTCACAGCCGGTGAACGGGTGCTCATGGTTTCAAAAGCCCTGGAAGAATTCGATATTAAATCATATATTATCCCAGTTGAAGATGTCCACTGCAACAGTTTGTGGGTATCTCGTATGACCTCAATGGTGCCACCATTTGATGTGGTCTATTCAAACAATTCCTTAGTGGTAGAGTTGTTTCGCGACTCTGGTGTACAGGTTGTTAGAACCCCTCTTTTTAACAGGATGACGTATTCAGGCAGCATGATTCGAGAATTGATGCTTGCTGGTAAAGAATGGAGACATCTTGTTCCGGACTCTGTTGCAGGGGTAATCGAGGATGTTGATGGTACTGGACGTATTCAGCGTGTTGCGGGATCAGATAAAGAGTTCTAATAAAATAAAAATGGATGGACTCACTGAATCATACTTTTAACATTGGTGGTATACAGTGGTTTGCAAGTTCCTGCATTCTCACAGAAGTTCTTCCAAATCCAGAGAACTCATCTTCCTCCATTGCTCTTGCAAGCTCATTTCCAAGCACAAAGATGGCATGCTTGTGCTCAGCCTTGCTTCGATGAACGTGCACTGGACTTATTTGAAGTGACTCGTAGCCCGGAAAAGCTTTGTTACATCCGCCCTCCTCAAAATACCTTTTTAACTGCACCATCAACATATGCAGATGAATTAATTCTTCCTTATGCATATTTACACACATCTCCAATAGTTATTATAGTCTTACAGTACAATACTGCATACTTGTTACGTATATTAATAGCCTTGTATTCTATATAAAGAAGTTATGATCGGAATACTAACTCCTACTCATTAAATTTAAAACTTTCTTTTTATTTTTGATGATTAATTAGGTTATATCTCCTACCAACTGCAATATATTTAGGGTCCACCGAAAAATAACCTATCGAAATTTCTAGCTTTCGTAATGTGCACAACTGTCCTACATCAGTATTTTACATGGGGATCTATCTGCCAAAAGTCCTACTTTATTTTTCTGCAAGCTCTTAGTGGAAGTGTGTGAAGAATCCTTTTTTGTATTTCTTGCCATCTATATATATGTCTGCACCCTGTTTTTTCTCTATTTTATTTATTTTTTTTGCCTTTACTACCCCATGTAGAGTATTTGCAAGTGACTCAATCGTTTCAGCTTCAAGGTCTCCGCCGAGCATGGATTTGCATGTGTTTTCACCTGCAATCCCCTCTATCGTTATCTTGCCGCCCCTCATCGCTGTTCCGGAACCATTACCTGCATCACCTTGAACTATTATGTGTCCTTTTTCAAGTTCAGTACCTATAAAATCCAGTTTCTTTTCTATTATCAGTGGGTAAGGATGCATATATTCGGCACAGATACTTGTCAGGTATCCAAGTACCATGCGCTCTGCCCATTCATTTTTTGGTTTTGCTGAATGGATTATTTCACGTAGTTCCTGTGTATCCTGTGGCGCAAGCTCATGCACTTCTTTTTTTTTGATAAACTCCAGTTTCTCTAAAAGGTCTTCAAAGTTCATTTATGATCACCATGAAGACTGTATGTTTGTGCTTCGCAATAAATTTAAGCATTGATATGTAATATACATGTAGATGTCTTATTCACTGGATCATGTTATTTCAATGAAAGATTTTACAAGAGAAATGATTGATGAGGTACTTGAGCTTGCTGAGAAACTTGAGCCTTTCGCACGCGGTAGACCGTGCAGGATGCTGGAAAACAAACTTCTTGCCTTGCTTTTCTATGAGCCAAGCACCCGCACTAGACTGTCCTTCGATGCTGCAATTAAGCGGCTTGGAGGAAGTTCTATTAATTTTGGCATGGTCGAAGCAAGTTCTGTGTCAAAAGGTGAAACTCTTGCAGACACTATTCAGGTCGTCAGTGAATATGCTGATGCGATTGTGCTCAGGCACCCCAAAGAAGGTGCCGCACGAATGGCATCAGACTACTCATCGGTACCAGTAATCAATGCCGGTGATGGAGAGGGGCATCACCCCACTCAAACCCTTCTTGACCTGTATACGATTAAACGGGAGAGTAAACTTGAAGAAATAGATATTGCACTTGTCGGTGACCTGCGATATGGACGTACAGTCCATTCATTTGCCTATGCACTGTCATTATATGGTGTAAACATCTACCTTGTTTCACCACCTCAATTACAGATGCCACAGCATATAAAATCTGATCTTGTGCATCGTGGCATAACTATCAGGGAAACTAATAATATTGAAGACGTTCTTGGAAAAATCGATGTATTATATATGACCCGCATTCAAAAGGAGCGTTTCGCTGAACAGAGTGAGTATCTTGCAGTGGCAGGTAGTTACCGGCTTGGAAGTGAGATGCTCTATAGTGCGAGAGAGAACCTTATTATCATGCATCCACTTCCAAGGGTTAATGAGATTGATGCAAGTGTGGATGCAACATCACATGCACGTTACTTTAAGCAGTCTTTTTATGGGGTGCCTACACGCATGGCAGTCCTTGTAAAGCTGTTGGGGGTGAAGATATGAGTGTTGAAAACCATACACCTCGTAATCTCGGTGTGCAAAGAATATTTGTAAACAGGTATGCCGGAATATTTGTAAAGTTGTTGGATTGTTTCTACACAACGAAGTTGTGTAGTGTTATAGAATATTTGTAAAGCTAAGAGGGAAAATATGTGTGTCAAAAAAGAGCTTCTGGTGCGACCAATTGAACACGGCACTGTGATTGACCATATCAATGCAGGGCAGGCTTTAAACGTAATACGCATCATTGGTATAGCAGGAAGCACGGGTTCTGTTGTGAGCATTGCTATGAACGTAGCAAGTAAGCAGATGGAATTAAAAGACATTGTAAAGATAGAGGGAAGAGAACTTAGTTCCAAACAGGTTGATAAAATATCTCTGATTTCACCAGATGCCACCATTAACATTATCAGAAACTATGATGTAATATCAAAATACAACGTTGAACTTCCGGAAGAGATTACAGGGATTGTAAGATGTAACAATCCTGATTGCATCACCAACAGTGATGAACCAGTAGCGTCCAGTTTTACGGTAACCAAAAAACCAGTCATTCTTCGCTGTAAATATTGCGATCATATCATTTCAGAAGAGATAGCAGAACAACTTATATAAAAACATAATTGATATGCAATATAAAAACAATGACAGATAATATATATAATACTGAAATAAAAAAAGTGCTCTTGCTTTTGAAAAACATGGTTTATGAGAGCACAAGTCCACTAGAAACCCTTCGATTTGCCAAGTATTATCGTAAAAAAGGACTTGATGTGATAGTGGTATTATGGGGACCAATGGGGGTATTGCTTGGAAAAGCAGGAAAACGAGGAGGTACGCCAAAGTACGATGAAAAAATGGAAGAATGTTTGAATCTTGGGGTCGTGTTTCGATGCTGCCGCCTCGGATCAGATATTATAGGGGTGGAAGAGTCTGAGTTGATCGAGGGTGTTGAAATTATTGAAGCGCATGAAGTAGCAGAACTCTTCCTTAAATACAATCAGCCAGGTTACATGACTATAAGTCTATGAAGTACGATGTTGTAGTAGTTGGTGCAGGGCCTGCTGGAGCAATTGCTGCTAGATGTAGTGCAAAACATGACGCTAATACGCTAATAATAGAAGAGCACCCCTATATCGGTTCACCAGTCCAGTGCACAGGTATTATCAGCATAAAAGCACTGGATGAATGTGATTTAAAACCAGAGAGTTCATTTGTGTACCGTAATATCAGGGGTGCAAACATCTACTCACCTGGCAATCACTGTATAAAAATTGATGGCGGTAAAACAAAAGCACACGTCATCGACAGAAAAATATTCGACCGTATACTGGTAGCAAAAGCACTTGATGAGGGTGCAGATCTTATTTTACGAACAAAGGCTACAGCACTTAAAAATAACAAGAACGGGGCAGTGTTGACCGTGCGGCAGAATGGCACTCTGCAAGAAATACAGACAAAAGTGGTTATCGGTGCAGATGGTATTCAAAGCAGCGTTGCACGGATGTCCGGACTTGGTAGAGTTGGAAAAATACTAAGCTGCATTCAAGTTGAAGGACAGTACGAGATGGCAGATGCCGATTTTGTAGAGATATTTCTTGGAAACAATGTTGCACCAGGATTTTTTGCATGGGTGGTACCTGCAGCAGACAGCATCGCCCGTATAGGTCTATGTGTGAATTCTTCTAATTCAGCTAATAGATCGGCACACCAATATCTCAAAAAACTGCTAAAAGAGCACTCGATCGTGTCAACAAGGTACCATGGCTCATCCACGAGCATGGTTGTTGGTGGAATGCCTGTTGGAGCTTTGAAGCATACCTGTACTGATGCTGTAATTATTGTAGGTGATGCTGCAGGACAGATAAAACCAACATCCGGTGGTGGAATTTACACATGTGCAGTCTGTGCCAAGATTGCAGGAGGAGTGGCAAGCATTGGCGATGCAAGCAAGAAGGGACTAGAACTTTATGATACAATGTGGCGAAAGTGTATTGGAAAAGAGCTTACAATTGGTATGCATATTCACAACACAATCGGGAATTTCAGTGATCAACGATTAGATGAGTTTATCAATATTTTTGATGACCAGAACATCATGGATGCAGTGAGACAATATGGTGACATGGATCAGCCATCAGTTCTTCTTGGAAAAATAGCTCCTTATCTAAACAAGAAGCAGTTATTTACATTTGCAGGAAGCATTATCAAAGATTTTATAAATAGTAAATAAGAGGCCTCATGCCTCTTCTTCTTCTTCACTGTCTGCATATCCTGTAACGATGGAGATGAAATTGTCCTGAATCGTATGCCCGGTTGTTGCTAAATAGAGATGGGCAATCAGGAATGCAGCAAAGATGATTGCAAGGATGAAATGAATGACAGCCAGCACATTCAATCCGCCGATAGAGGTAATAAAATCTGTAAAATAAAGAGGGTATAAGTACAGAATGCCACTGATAAGAAGAATGGGTGTCATCAAACCCATGAACATAAGGTATGACATCTTTTGCAAAGGATTAAATTTCTCATCAACCGTTGGTGGATAGGGGTGTGGATCATGTTTGAATATTCCACAAACATAAAATTTTGCCTGGACAATCAGTCCATCAGGGATATCTCTTTTGTTTGGAATATAATGTATAATCCTGCGTGAGACCAAGTTGTAGATGAGCCATAATAGAAAATCTGCAACCAATAACAATCCAAACCAGTTATGGACAGACACTGAGGTCTGAAAACTTCCAAATAAATGAACACATCCAGGCCAGTGGATCTGAGCACCTGATATAATAAGTACCACAATACATATTGCATGAATGGCGTGCCAGACACGTTCCAATACAGGATGTAGATAAATTTTTTCTGCCATTGTTTTTACTCTCCTTTACGTTTTCTAGTAATAAATCGCACTCCGCCATGAATTACGAAAACACCAATTATAGTAAGTATGATAATAATTACGCAGAGGTTATCTAAAATAGGAATTCTGTTAGCACCAGCAACATACTGCCCCCTTTTTGTAAGTTCACTGTTAGTAAAAGTAATACCAATAATCTGGTGTTTCAGAGATGATTTGGATGGTGTCGTTAACAGAATAGAATCAGATGAATGGCACTCTTCGCAATCTTTCAAAGCATAAATTTTAACAGGTTTGATAAGATGAGGATCTTTTCCTTCAACATGACAGATAGCGCAACTTGTTTGAGATGTATCGCCTATGGAATTGAGGTGGAGTTGTGGCTGTGGGAAGAGTTCCCCATGTTTGACATCCAGATTACTCCCATGGCATGAGAAACAACGATCTACTTCAAATCCAGTTTCTATCTCCTCCATATATTTTCCATAATGACGTTTTTCATACTGGGAACCGTGACATATAACACACCTTTGCTCATCACCGAGAACAGTCCCATGAACGCTCTGTTTTACTTCTTCTAATGTATCACTATGACAAAAAGAGCATTTACTTTCCAAAGCTAAACTGCTATAAGAACAAGAGAGAATAATACACATAGATAATATAATAAGATAATAGTGAGTTCGATTCATCATCACAATCCTTTATACATTACTGTACTTATAGTTTTTTATTTTATGTCGTAGATAGTGTTTCAGCAACTTAATTTTTAGACAAAGTTTATAGATCTGTAAGTCCAACCATTATTACATGGAAAAAATAAAATTTACATAGGAGGGGGCAGAGTATCTCGACGATTTCGTGAGAAGGGGGCGTAAAAGTGCGAGAGAATTGACTAAGGCACATGCTTTGCTTTTGGTCAATGATGGAAAAACAGAAATGGAAGTAAAAGATGCGCTGCGAATCAGCAGAGCAACTGTTTCCAATATTAAGAAGAGATATCGTGAAGAAGGTTTCAGAAAGCGCTCTCGCAGAGAAACCAAGATCCGGTCAGACCAAAAAGTATACGAGAGTTGCTGAGACTGAAGTTGTAGCACAGGCATGCACCGAATCACCTGATGGGCGCAGGAGATGAACGCTTATATTACTACCGGAAGAGATGCGGAAGAAAGATGGGTTTGAAACGATAAACAAGGAGAGTATCCGGCTTATTTTAAAAAAAGCAAAACTAAACATATTCCAAAAGAAGAGTAATAGTTGGATTTCACACGGGTTCGTGAAGATACTTGCCCTCGAAGAATACCTGGATGTCGAAAACATCCAACTGGTCATGGATAATCTCAGGTACCCACAGAGGATATAAGAGATTTAGAATAAAAAAAATAGGTAAAAGTGTGGCTGATTAGACACACTTTTTTTTAGTTCGTTGTTGTGTATTGAAACAGACAAATTAATAAGCCACCACAACCAGCCATTGCAACCGTAAATGCAATACCAGCCGAGTTTACAAGATTAAGTTGAACCTGATATAATGCATCTCCACTGGTGAGCAATAAGCTATTGTAAACATTACTGATGGCATTTACACTGATATATAGCGCGAAAAACGACCCAATAAGCCCTATAATACAATTAACCAATTTCATATTTTTTTCACCTCCCAAAAAACAGACAAATAGTTTTCAGATAGTAAAATATACAACTGAAACTTCAATGTCTTACAGCTTTTAAAAAGCATAGGTCTATATTGTTTTGAATTATATAAATTGATTACTATGTTTGTATTAAAATTTGTTGTTTGCTGTGCTTGTGTTGAATGTGATGGCTAATCGAGTGTATTGACAAACGGGTTGGAGATATAACCAAATTGTAGAGACATTAATGTCATGACAATTTAATTTTCAGGCACAATATAGTCCATATCCGTGAGTTCCCTGAGCAACAAGAAAAATGCAGCACAATCAATACACGGTTTTTAGCTCTTAACCAAGCAAATTTGTAATATTTGTAATATTTGTAAGATTTGTATAAATATTTACCAAAATATTTTGTAACCGTGAGCTTTGTATAGGATGCAATATACATAAGTTGTACATGAGTTTGTTAGTCATGGATGGGAAATTGTTGAGAAATATATTGAGACGTAGGAATTATGTGCAAAAAGAGGAAAACGTGATTGCACTGGCTCTGTACTTAAGTACGTGGTTTGGTGACTT
>RXIJ01000116.1 GCA_004212095.1 Methanosarcinales archaeon
ACATCGACGTGGCAGGGCAAAAGCTATCAAGCTTGATTGACAAATAAGAAGTGATGATATGGCTTACAACGACCTTCATGAGTTCATGACACTGCTTGAAGAGCATGGACTGTTAAAAAGAGTAATTACTGAAGTAGATCCCAACCTTGAGGTTACTGAAATTCTGGATCGTCTTATGAAAAACAATGGCCCTGCCGTGCTTTTTGAAAATGTGAAAGGCAGCGACATACCGATTCTCTCGAATGTCTTCGGAAGCACAGAACGCATGTCTCTTGCTCTTGGAGTTGAAAAACTTGATGACATAGCAGATCGCATTGAGGGCCTGATAAAGGTCGAAGCGCCCAGGAGTTTATGGGAAGGTATTAAAATGCTCTCGCAGTTAAAAGAACTGTCAGCTTTCCTTCCAAAGAGGGTCAAGACAGGACCTTGCAAGGATGTTATACTTGGGGGAGATGAGGTAAATCTTGATAAGTTCCCAATTCTTACGTGCTGGCCAAAAGACGGCGGACCATTTATAACGCTACCACTTGTGTTCACAAAGAACCCGCATACAGGTAAGCAGAACGTTGGCATGTACAGACTCCAGAAATTTGATTCCAGAACTACCGGGATGCACTGGCAGATACACAAACACGGGGCACGAGACTACCAGGATGTTGAAAAAGATGAAAAACTGGAGGTTGCTGTCGCAATTGGTGCAGACCCGGCAGTTGTATACGCAACAACAGCCCCACTCCCAGACGGCGTTGATGAAATGGCGTTTGCAGGATTTCTGCGAAACAAAAGCGTTAAACTTGTAAAATGTGAAACTGCAGACCTGTACGTTCCAGCAGCAGCAGAAATCATACTCGAAGGATATGTAGCTCATGGGGAACTCTCTACCGAAGGGGCTTTCGGAGACCATACAGGTTATTACTCACTTGAAGACAAGTACCCGGTGTTTCACATCACCTGTATCACGCATCGAAAAAATCCGGTATATCACGCCACAATCGTGGGACGCCCCCCGATGGAGGATGCTTATCTTGGTAAGGCTACCGAGCGCATATTCCTACCAATGCTAAAAATGCAACTGCCGGAGATTATTGATATGAACCTTCCAGTCGAAGGAGTATTTCACAATCTTGCCATTGTATCAATCAAAAAACGATACCCTGCACAGGCAAAAAAGGTCATGCTTGCATTATGGGGGCTCGGCCAGATGATGTTCACCAAAACCATTATTGTTGTGGATCAGGACATTAATGTGCACAACTTAAAGGAAGTGTTGTGGGCCGCAACCACAAGAATCGATCCGGCAAGAGATGTTATGATAATCCCAAATACCCCCACAGACACGCTTGATCATGCATCTGCCATGCCAAACATTGGCTCAAAAATGGGCATCGACGCCACAATAAAAGGCAAAGACGAGGGATTTAACAGGGAGTGGCCAGATGTTGTCAGTATGCGAGAAGATATAAAAAAATTAGTGGATGAAAAATGGACTGATTATGGATTCTAATACAGCCGTATGTTTAGCCTGGCAACCTCTATTCTTCAACACATGTGCTTGGTTAAGTAATCAAAGCACCTCCATTAGCAGAAACAGGCGTAGAACGAACAGAAAGCCCACTATAATCAGAGAGACTAAACACGCCCGTATTCGCGGCGGTGGTTGCGGTTATCGGATTATTATTGGCATATCTACAGAGGAAAAGAAGATGAAAAAAATTGTATTTTACAATCGTGAAAGAAATAAGGGACAAAACAGAAAAAAGAATAAGGAGGTGTGCGCAATTCCCCAGAGTCCAATCGGATTTAACACCATTTGCGCGATGTAGATGAAAATTGGTGTTGCAGATACCACCTTTGCACGTGTTGACATGGGTGCGATTGCTATCGATGAAATAAAAAAACATGCTTCAGTGAAAATCAAGAGATATGTGGTACCTGGAGTAAAAGACCTGCCTGTAGCTGCCAAAAAACTCATAGAGGATCACGGCTGTGATATTGTCCTGTCGCTTGGAATGCCTGGAGCGCAGGTAATTGACAAAACATGTGCTCATGAAGCATCACAGGGACACATCATCGCACAGCTAATGACAAACACACACATCATCGAAGTGTTTGTGTATGAAGATGAAGCAGAGGATAAAAAACAACTTATGTGGCTTGCAGAACAACGAACGCGTGAACATGCTCAAAATGCAGTGAAACTGCTGCTATATCCTAAAAAACTTGAAGCGGAAGCTGGAACAGGACAGCGACAGGGCTTTGAAGATGTTGGGGCAGTGAAACTCTGAAAACGGCACTGCATACATCTTCAATCCTGATCCCCCGGCATCCCAAGTGCACCAAAGAACAGGCATTCGTGTCTTGATACTGTCGGTATGTGGTAGTTTCCTCTTGTTGCGGTGATGCCTCTTGCAATAACTACCGGTATGCTTTCATCTGCTTCACCCATCAATAGTTGTGCTGCACTTGTAAGGTTATCAGCTATTGCTTTCCGCGTTATTGTGAGTCGTTTACCGTATAAATCAGAGCTTCCTCGTGCATCTTCTACCGGTTCTATGCCGCTGCATGCTATTGCTATTCCAACTGTGCCAAGTCGCAGGGGTTGTGTGCGACTGTCGCTTATGATTATCGTGAGTTGGCAGCAGTAGTGTTGTTGTAGTGCGTGTTGTATCTGCTGTGCGCTTGTTTGTGGATCTTCTGGTAAGAGTGTAACGTGGTTTTCTGGTGCGTTGGATGCATCGATACCTGCATTTGGTGAAAGCATACCTTTTGTTATAGTAAGCACTACGCCATCTACACCTCCAAGGATTTCATCAGCTTCTTCTATTATGAGTTGTGTTTCACGTGGGTCTACCTGATATTTTTTTCCTATTGTGATTGCTTTTTGGGTGGGCGTTATGCTATCAAGGTTTATGAGCCGACCCTCAGCGGTTGCTACTGCTGATTCTGCGATTATTACTATGTCATGGTTTTGTGGTGTGATATTTTGTTTTTGCAGGGACCTGATTATGACATCTGTAATGCTATCTTTTGGGGTTATAAGTGGTGTTTTTATTGGTAGGAAGGTTACTTGTTTCATGTTTGTTCACGCACCGCACAACTTCGTTGTACGGAAATATAATAGCAACTGCATAACTTCGTTGTACGGAAATATAATAGCAACTGCATAACTTCGTTGTACGGAAATATAATAGCAACTGCACAACTTCGTTGTACGGAAATATAATAGCAACTGCACAACTTCGTTGTGCAGAGATAGCCATCAACATCAAGTGGTCATATAGTATATAAAATGAGGACATTTTTATCCTCCTGCTTTTTAATAAGGCTATGGCAGATAACGTCCCGAGCGTATCTGAAGTTTGCCCCATAGGGCAAATTTGGGCGGAGTGCCAAAGGCACGAAACCAGACACGCTCTGTTGTGCGATGGAGCGAGCCATTATTTTTCAGCAATGTCTTCAGTTGTGAGTTTATCATTCCTTGAAAAAGCTCCAAGTTTTGCTCCATAAATATTAATTTTTTTAAAGCCTAATGTTTTTAATAACCATGTAATTTCAGATGGTACATAACATCTTTCATTACATTCCAATTTCTTCTCATTCCCAAAATCATCTTCTACTGTGGTAATATTGTGATCTCGGAACGTCATTAAGTCAAAAGTATTGCTTCTATAGGCCATATTCCCTTCTTCCGTTGTTGATGCGCAAAATTCTTCAACTGAGTGATATAATGGAAATAATCCATTTAGTGTTGTAAAAATCAGCTTGCCAGGATCCTTCAGCGACTTGGCAACATTTTTTAATATTTCATTATTCATTTCATCTGTTTCCATCAAAGGAAATGCTCCTTCACAAAGCATTATTACCAAATCAAATTCATTCTTAAATGGCAAATTCCTTGCATCATGTTTCTGAAAATCTATTTGCAGGTTTTGAGCTTTTGCTTTTTCTTTTGCTCGCTCCAATTGCGATTCTGACAAATCGATTCCTGTAACCTTGTAACCCCTTTTTGTTAATTCAATCGAATGTCTACCGGTGCCACATCCGATATCAATTATTTTTAATAACTTATTAAAATTAATTTCTTTTTCGATGAAATCACACTCACCAATCATGCCCTGTGTAAAGTTTTCATTATCGTACTTTTCACCATAGTTCTCAAATAAAGATTCATACCATTGTTTCATATTGATTTCTCCTTATCTTGGCTCGCTCCTTCATGCAACGATTTGCGGATGATCCGAAGTATTTTCAGAATGAAGTGAAGAAAATATTTTGGGTATCCGCTGTTATGTGCTGTGCCGTACTGCTATTTATTTAGAAGAATATCACTTATATTTAATAATATAACTCCTACTACAATTATCAAAATAGAAATAATTTTTAAAATGTTATGGGGTTCTTTGAAAAACACCATTCCAATAATCGATACACCCACAATACCAAGACCAGCCCATATTGCATATGCAAAACTTAATTCAAATTTTTTCAATGCAAATATAAAAACGGTTAATCCTATAGCCCAAAAAACAAATGTAAAAATTGAAGGATATAATTTTGTAAATCCTTCAGACATTTTCATACATGTTGAACCACATAATTCTGCAATAATACCAATAAATAGTAATATCCATTTCATTTTTTATT
>RXIJ01000067.1 GCA_004212095.1 Methanosarcinales archaeon
GTGATGCCATAATGATATTACTCGATTTCTTCGCAACTCGATTGCTCTGCAATCGAGAGTCAAAAGTTCCCAGTTATTTTCTGCATAACGAAGTTGTGCAGTGGTGATGCCATAATGATTGTTACAAACATCCAGTCAATAGCAAGCTTAAAACAGCTAATCCAGATAATCTATGAACAAATAGACGAGGGCAACATACCGCATCTAGAGCTTCCAACACGTACAAAGAACAACATCGAAATAAGCGAGAATGATGTGTGGATATATGGCGGCGGTAGGAGTATAAGGAGTGCAAAGACTACCAAAGGTGCATACCAGCTATTAAAAACAACACACATCTGCGACCTTCTCATCAACGATCACCTGAGTAACAATAAAAGCTCAACCTTAAGAGAAATTTACTACATATCTGAGAACTGGGATATAGCTAAATTTAAGGAGCAGCCGGAAAGTGATCGGCTCATAGAAGACCTTGAAATCATAACCGGACTCCAACGAGAAGATTTTCATGTGCGTCCGGAAGAAAATGGTGCTACCATCTTTGGGCCACTGCGAATCAGGGAAACTACAAAACGGGGAGAGCGGATTATTCACTGCCAGGAAGATGTTGGAGAGGCAGGATACCAGATACCATACAACGTCGAGAACATCGAATTTCTCGAGCACGATGCACAAATCATCATCGCAATCGAGACCGGGGGCATGCAGGATCGATTAATCGAGAACGGCTTCGACGAAAAATACCACGCATTGCTCATCCATTTAAAAGGGCAGCCAGCCAGAAGCACCCGCAGATTAATCAAACGATTAAACGAAGAACTCAACATCCCGGTTGCCGTATTCACAGACGCGGACCCGTGGAGCTACCGCATTTATGCAAGCGTAGCTTACGGGGCAATAAAAACCGCACATTTGAGCGAGTTCATGGCAGCACCAAAAGCAAAATTCCTTGGAGTACAGCCAAGCGATATTATTGACTATGACTTATCTACAGACAAACTTACTGATCAGGATATGAAAGCACTGCACAACGAACTAACAGATCCACGCTTTGATACTGACTACTGGAAAAACCAGATTAACCTTCAAATCGAACTTGGAAAAAAAGCAGAGCAGCAAGCATTTGCAGGAAAAGGACTTGACTATGTGACAGATACTTACCTGCCAACACGGCTTGGCGAAATGGGAATGATAAAACAATAAAAGAAGTTAGTGTTCGCTCGATAAGGCATAGCTTCGTTACTCACCTCTTAGAAAGCGGAGTATATTTAAGATATATTCAAGCGCTTTTAGGGCATAATAGCAGTAAAACGACGGAGATATACACACATATAAGCAATAAAGATTTGAGTAAGATAAAAAGCCCGTTGGATTTAATAATGAAGAATCGTTTATTGAAAAATGAGGTTGAAGGATATGAAGATTAGCAGTCAGCTAAAGGGAGGTATATACGAAGTAAGTTTCAGATATAACTCCAAAATGGAAGGATATACGACACTGATGTCGGATATACCGGAGTTAGATGCAATAAGCTCATGATTATTTTAATATTTCAAAGGTGGCTGCTTTGAGTAATAAAGAACAATTTAATGCATTAAATAAAGAAGCTCAATTTACTTGTGAAATACTTTGCACAGGGGTTAAACAAATTATAGTCAAACACCTAACATTCAGGATTTCTGAATGTGTGGCGCAAATTTATTAATCCATGATTTAGCGTAACTTAATTTCTTTGGATATTCAAAGAATATCTTTGATATTACACGCTTCAATACATCCAAGTTTTTTATGAACGTTTTTGAAATCTCCCTCTTTACATCTTTCCGGATCTATTCAATTGGATTCTAGATCCGGAGAATATGAGGGAAGGTACTTGTGAGAACTAAAGTTATCCGGTATTGCGATAATCCTTCCTTTCGGGTTTGCCTTTTGGGTTTGCCTTTCGACCGTTTTAAGAAACATCGGATATCCTCCTTTTTTGAACGCTTACGAAAACAATAACTAATCGTCCATTTATTGGATAAAAACCAAAGGTATTTGCCCTAAGTTTACTGGTATTTTTATAGATGACCGTTAATCCTGTTATGTCTTTATCAGTTACTTCTACCAATCTTTTTTTAAAATACCCTCAGCATCTTTTGGTATTATACCATCATATCCTTCTTCATTCCAATCGTTCTTGCCAAATATAACCTGTGTTCTTGCTGACACCAACAAAATCCGAAGCCACTTCAACATATCTATGCTTGATAAAATATAGCCTCTTCAACACCGTTGTATCCTTCTCAAGATGTTTGATGCGGTTAGACAAATCTTGAACCGTCAGATGTCTCTTTAAATCTTAAATGTTTAGTTCGTGACTATAATTCAATTCCATCAATGAGATTTCTCTATTAACGCAGTGTGCATCCTATGCCTTCCAAAAGCTCTGTAATCTGCTGCATAGTTTGCCGATGTTTTTCTGCAATCATCATCATTCGATAGGTAATACCCTGCTTGTCCTTGTGCAGGTAGGTGTCAATAATCTCTATATTGTTTATTATATCCGGGAAGAACTGCTGTATTACCTGCCTGATGGTGTCAGGGTTTGATCCTTCCGGAACGTAAACTGAAATGTCCTTTGTAACGTGAGACGTGTTCTCTTTTTTCCATTGCAAGTATTCTTCGTCTCTTAGAAGTTTTATGTTTTCAATTTTCAAGGTAGTTCTTTTCTTGTTTTTTTGAAGTGTTATGGTAAGTGGTGTTACCCCTGCAAGAGTACCTGTGTGGATCTTATTTGTGTAAAGATGCTCGACAGCACAGTGTATTCCAGTTCGTTGAATGAGTGTTTCATACTCTACTATTTTGTTGTGTATTAGTTTGTCTGAGCGCCTCTGTGCTGATTCGGTGTTCTTGAAATGCACTGCTGCTAATTTCATTTTTTGCACAAATCCTTCGACATCGCCTTTTTTTATAAGGTATGATAGCTGTTTGCATTGTGTGATATATATGTCATGCATATCATTTACCTGTGGATTTGTTTGTATCATGGCATAAAGGTAAGGGTTTTGTGCAAGTATGCGCCCTACAAAATCAAGCATAATCTCATACACCGGGCTCATAAATCTTCTGGATTTTACAACGTCAAAATTAATGGCTTCCAGCGTTGTGCCGATAGAAATATAAGCAAAGTGAGTAAGTCCCTGTACCACGCGCATGATTTCATCATGTTCTCTTGGGGTTATGATTTCAATGTGAGCTCCACTGTCAGCATATATTTTTTTAACCAGCGGCAGCCAGTTTTTGCAGCGTACGGTTGGTGTAAGTATCACGGTTTGTCCACGAATATCTGAAATACCTGGACCAAACATCGGGTGAGTGCCAAGAAATTCAACATCCTTTGGAGTATATTTTTCCATCGCTGCAACAGCTTCCATTTTTATTGAAGTAACATCCATCAGAAGGCTTCCGGACTTCATTTTTGGCGCAGTCTGTGCAATCATATCCTCTGTTCTGTTAATAGGAACTGAAATCATCACTACATCGCTCGTGTGTATGGTTTCATCAAGGGCTTCTGCAAATGGCACATTAAGCTTTTTTGCAATATCAAAACGATGGTTTTTGCCCCACACATGAACATCGAAACCCCTGCTTTGAAAAAATTTGACGAACCACTGACCTGTGTCACCAGTACCTCCGATGATTAACATTTTCATTGTTTCTCACCAAGTGCAGTGAGCAGTGCTTTGTTCATAACATCAAATGGTTCTGATATGCCAGTCCATATTCTAAACGCTTCAGCACCCTGGTAAATCAACATCTTTTCACCAGTGATGATTCTTGCACCAGAAGCTTCAGCTTCCTTCAGCAATCTGGTATGCAGAGGAGTGTAGACAATATCAAAAACAACAAGATTCGAGTGCATCATCTCCTTTTTAACAAGTGTGTTGTTGGTGTCTGGATACATTCCAACCGATGTGGAATTTATAAGAATGTCGGCCTCTGTGATATGCTTTTCAAGTTCTGTTAAACCGAACCACTGTGCTTTTCCAATTACTGAGACATCCTGTGCAAGTGACTGTGCCTTCTCTTCTGTACGATTTACAATAAGCAGTCTTGCACCGGCGAGAGCAAACTGAAACGAGATCGCACGAGAAGCGCCACCAGCACCAAGCAGCAGCACGGTCTTGTCTTTAATAGAGATGCCAGCACTTTCAACTGCTTTCTTTGCACCAATTCCATCAGTATTATATCCTCTCATACCATTTTTGAAATCCACAGTATTTACAGCGCCAATTTGTCCTGCAATAGGATCCGGTTCGACAAATTTCAAAGCAGCTTCCTTTAAAGGAATTGTCAGGTTTACCCCACCAAAACCCATTGCCTGTGCACCTGAAAGAGCATTTTCAAGATTCTCTCTCCTAACTTTGAAAGCATGATAACGTGCCGACAGACCAAGAGCGGATATTGCAGCATTATGTATAACGGGCGAGAGACTGTGAGATATCGGATCTCCAAAAACAGCAAACACTTGCTCCATCAAGTAAACTACACAGTAATAAGAAGTAGAAAAAAGTTTCGTAACTACACAACTTCGATTTCGCAGAACTACACAACTTCGTGTTTAGAAAATAACAGGTAGGTTTTATAATCACAAACCTAATATTTATAACTTATGTTTCTCATCAATAAATTTTTCAATCCACCCCTTTGCAAAGCTAATCTGTGATAAATATTTTTGAAACTTATCACTGATTATCTATTTCATGTGATTTAAATCTACAATAAAATCGCTGTGAGACCGCATTCTTTTTCAGGCTCACTTCAAATCCATTATCTTCAACTGTCCAATTAATGTATCGAGCACTTTTCTTAGCAGTCTCCTTAAAAACGGCTGCAGGACACATCCAGGATCTAAGTTGTATCGATTGAAGACGTTCTACAACACCATACAACCTTTTAAAAAAGGATTTTCTCTCTTGTTGCTCACGTTTTTGGTCATAATAAGCATAACCTTTCATATTCAGTTCGCCAATATCAATTGTTACTGGCATAACAAATAAAGGTTCGTCCTGATGTATCTCAAGATTGTTAGGATTGTAGATGGAAGCATGAATCTCCGACATTGCTTCTTTTACACTTTTTAGTGTGGACGAAGTAGGAATTATGAATGAAAGTTCACTGGATACCATTTCCACCATATTTGCCGTTGAAAAGAATTCCTTATCCATAATCATAGTAAAGAGTTATCTCGTAGAGGTATTCATGGCCTTTAATATTCTTGATACGTGTAAATGGTTTCATTGTGCATAACTATTAGGCACAATGCAATATATACTTTTCAATAGGAAGAAGTGCAAATATGGTAAAATAATAAGAATTATGCCTAAATTATTGGAAACTCAGGATATGCAGTATGCAGTGCCTGCAATTCAAATCACAGAGAGGGCCAAATTTTTTTATATAATTTCAGCATACGGCTTTAATTGTTGAGTGAACTCTTTTTTCATTCCCGAAGGCTTTTTAAACACAAAAATAGCCCCCGAATTGCACTGGATTAATCGTATCACATTGTCAACAGCAACGCACAATGCTTCATAATCATAGTCATTCACCTCTGCATTGAATGGATACGATTCACGAAGAAGGGAAGGGTATGCACCAAAAGGCGGTTTAAAATCAAGGACGTAATCGAAACCATCCACATCCATTTTTTCATATCTCTCTTTAATGAGTACCTTTCCGGAAAACTCAAATCGCTCAATATAACGATTATACCGCAAAACTTCAGACCTTCCCGCGGACTCACTGCCGCAGTAAAAAAAGGTAGACTTTGGCATAGAATCAACACGTTCAATCCATCCGGAATGCCTGACTGCAGCTTTCAAACCAGCAAGAATAGAGGGGTGAGAACGACATCGCTGTTCTACAAGTTCCCACAGCGAGCCATCCTTAATACACTGTTTGATAAGAAGTATCTCTTCAAAGATGGCATACAAGTTGTGACGTGCAATAAGCTTCGTATCATCTTTCAAATCCTTCACGTCACAAGATGAACACACCGGGCAGGAGCAGGGCAGATAGTGCAAATCTTCAATATGATATGTGCCGCGACTCGTCATGTATCTGCCGTCTCTTGCATACAATGCGTAGGCAGCAGAATCAAAGAGGTCACACCCAAGTGCAACTGCAAGAGCAAACATCATCGGATGCCCGGCACCAAACAAATGTACAGGTGCACACGGTGAAAGCCCCTGTTTTGAAGATGCAATAACATCTACCAGATCACGATAACGATACGACTCCATCAGTGGAACAACAGCACCAATTGGGTATAGGTCAAACCCAAGCTTGCAGACCTCCTCTGCAGCATGCTTTCGAAGCCTGGTAAAAGTAGAACCCTGGACAGGTCCTGCAAGCAGCATATCACCACAATCAATGTCCTTCATTTCTCTTAGACGTTGGAGTGTGATCTCAAGCTCCTTTTCGGCACGAGAAAAACTAACATCAGGCGGTGTTGGAATATCAAGCGGCACACCAATATCACTACCAATTGCAGATTGAAACTTTACAATCTTTTCTGATGGCACGTCCACATCATTGTACAGATATAATTGAAACGAGCCCGAATCAGTCATAATTGGCCCATTGAAATCAAGAAGTGTATGCAGACCAGTATCGATTGCAGCATTACGAAGACGACTACTTCGGTAAATGGTATAAGAATTAGTTATCAGTGCCTGCGCACCATAGTTTTTTAATTCGGATGGTGCAATGACCTCGATATTAGGATTAATCACCGGTAAGACGGTTGGTGTTTCAATCACACCATGTGCGGTGTATAATTTACCAATGCGTCCCGCACAATCTTTATTGAGTATTTCAAAAACAGTAGACATAAAAAACAGTGTTATATACTTTTGATTTTTACTTTTCGCTCTTCTATTACAAGTCGCCCCTCGATAAATAACTTTATCGCCTCAGAGTAAATTTGGTGTTCCTCTGAAAGGATGCGATCTGCAAGCGAATCTGGTGTGTCATTTTCTAATACCGGTACACACCGCTGTAGGATTATAGGACCTGTATCAACACCACTGTCTACAAAATGCACAGTACAACCTGAAACTTTGACGCCATAGTTAAATGCCTGCTCCTGTGCACGAAGCCCTCTGAATGCTGGAAGGAGGGCAGGATGGATATTTATCATACGACCATAATAAGCGTCAAGCAGTACGCTGCCTATTACACGCATGTAACCTGCGAGAAGCACCAGATCTGCTTTTGCCTCGTGCAGCAGTTCCAGGATGTGTTTCTCATACGTTTCCCTGCTGTCAAAGGAATCGGGATCAACGTATACTGTTTTTATGCCGTACTTTTCCGCACGTGTTAGTGCATAGGCGCCCCCAACATCACTAACGACCAGTGTTATCACCGCATCTTTGATGTAGCCACTCTCAATGTTATTGATTATCGCCTGGAGGTTTGAGCCCCTGCCAGATACTAATACTGCAATCTTTTTCAAGTCAACACCTTTTTTAACATCACATATCTTAATCTCTACATACAACGTAAGCAGAGATAAACAAGTGTGTTTTATATTTTCCTATACGTTTAAAAAGTTTGCAGTATTAAAAACATGTGATCCAAATATTAAACGAGGAGAGTTAATGAAAATGCTTTGGTTGCTTAGCCGAACACACATGGATTCAATCTTGGAGAAAAAGCTGTTTGTCTATTCATAATTGGGATTTATATAATGTGAACTGCAACACAACATGAGCAGAAAAAACGAGTCTTGTTATACAAAATTAGCGTGGTTTTCGAAGATGAATTGTTGTAACTATGCAGCCGCTGTAGTTCTTGCCGGGGGAAAAGGATCTCGCATGGGTTATGTTGAAAAAGCACTGATTATGTTTGACAATACACCACTCCTCACACAGACTTTAAGAAAACTCTCGCAGGTTGTGGATACAATTGTTGTTGCTCTCAGGGATGATCGCCAGAGAGAAGACTTTTCTAAGTTATTTCCATCTGTTGTTTTTGTGACTGATCAGTATCATAACATAGGGCCACTCGCTGGCATTGAAGTCGGGCTCGCTGCTTCCAATAAAGAGTACACACTGGTTGTTGGGTGTGATATGCCTTTTATCAACACTGAGGTAATCAGGTACCTGCTGCATAAATGTAGAGGTTTTGATGTTACTATCCCGCGATGGAGTGATGGAAAACTTGAACCGCTGCATGCTGTGTATCGAACAAGTGTAATAAGAGAAGAAATAGGAAGGTGTATTAAGCATGGAGAGCGATTTATTCTTGCACCGGTTTTCAAAAGAAAGCTAGTTCAGTATATCGATGTTTGTGAGTTAACAAAGTTTGACTTAACACTCGACACTTTTAAGAATGTGAATACTGAAACAGATGTGAACAGCATAGTTTAACCATGACAAAAAGTTACGCTAAAATGTATAAAGCTCTTGCAGTAAAAAACAGCAGTATTAAAGAGGTAGAGGTCAGTGTTGCCTGCGAAAAGGCTGCTGAATTGTTTGTTAACAACAAACATCTTGTTTCCATCCTCGCAACTCCAAACTTACTTGAAGAACTAACTTTGGGTTTTCTTGTCTGTGAAGGTGTAGTAAAGAGTCCGGAGGACATTATATCTATAGACGTTGAAGATTCAAGAATTATGGCGATGATAAAAGAGCAGGACAAATCAGCTTCATCTCATCAGGATATACGCATAGCGTGTGATACAATCTTCGAGAGACAAGTAATTCTTGACTCTGTTAATTGCCTTGAGTCCGCGGTACATTATGCCACAAGAGGCGCGCATGCAGCGTGCATCGTAAACAGGCAAGGTGAATTTAAAAAAAGACTGGCCGATGTTAGACGACATAGTGCGATTGACAAGGTTGTGGGATACGCATTGTACAATCACCTTGATCTCCGTACCCATTTTCTACTTTCCACCGGCAGACAATCCGCAAGTATGGTGTTGAAGGCCGTTAGAGCTGGTATACCATTGATCGTGACAAATACAGCTCCTCTTGATAGTGGTATAGATGCAGCAGATCGATATAATATATGTCTTGTCTGCTTTGCGAAACCAGATTACATGTTGATAACAACACACCCGGAAAGAATAAAAATATGAGACTTGAAGTATGACTGATACGATTATTAAAAATGTCAGGATGTTGGTTAACAACCGAATCACTGAAGTGAACATCTTAATCAATGATTCTAAAATTGAGAAAATATCCAAAATAGTTAGCATCAATGCGGTCGATGACATAATCAATGGACATGGAGATCTCGCACTTCCATCAGGAATTGACGTTCATGTGCACTTCAGAGACATGAAGGAAAAACACAAAGAGGACTGGTACACTGGCTCGTGTGCAGCAGCAGCAGGTGGTATTACAACAGTAGTTGATCATCCGAATACACAGCCGCCAACACTCAACAAAAAAAGTTTTTATAAGAAATTAATCAAAGCAAGAAGCAAATCCGTCATCGATTTTGGGCTAAATGGTGGAGTCGAGAGCAAAAACACTAAAGAGCTAACAGAACTCCGGAATCTTGGAGTAACCGCCTTTGGAGAGATATTTGGCAGCCAGAACTTTAGTGAAGCACTCGATAAAATAAAAACATTTGGAGCAGTTGCTTGCATACATGCAGAAGACGAAACAATAAATAGAAAGTTAATGGAAAAATACAAAAATAATCATAACCCGGGAGTGCACAG
>RXIJ01000068.1 GCA_004212095.1 Methanosarcinales archaeon
GGCAGTTATGAAGGCAATCCTGATTTTTGGATGATGTTTTTTCCGACAATATACACTTCAGCACTTTCCTTTCTTGAAGCCCGTGGCGAATACACCTTAACCATGCCAAAAGTTTTCCTAACCTTACTAAGGAATCCAAAAAACATATCACCCTGAAACGCTTTCACCACAAAATTTCCACCAGGTTTAAGAATCTGCTTTGCACATTCAAGAGCTGAATCGCAGAGGTCTATGGAACGTGCATGGTCGTAGTTCCAATTCCCAGAGAGGTTTGGTGAAGCATCACACAGTACTACGTCAACGCAATTGTTAGTAAAAAGCTTGATCTTCTCAATTGTTCGCTGCTGTCGAATATCTCCTCTGAACGATACCACCCCTGGGATGGACTGAATATCAAGCAGATCAACCCCGATAACTACAGATCCGGAAAGCTTTGCTGCAACTTGCAACCAGCCACCAGGTGAAGCACCAAGATCAACTACGGTATCTGCACGTTTGATAATATTATGCCGCTCATTCAACTGCTGGAGTTTATACGCTGCACGACTGCGATAGCCTTCCCTTTTGGCGCGCCAGTAATAATAATCCTTTGGATTTTTTGCCATCTATTCTTTAATGTATAGGAAAGTGTAAATGCACTTGATTGATAGCGCAATCAAGAGTCACGAGTTGCATTATGCAGTCCGTAATTATGTTGAAAGTTCAGTTTCAACGACACCATCTCCTAATCTTATTGCTCGAACTCGTATTTTTGATGGTGGCTTGGAACTGCCCCTCTCCCATAGTTTCTCGTTTATGGTTTTATCAATTTTTATGTTGCTTGCTTCTGTTTTCATGTGCTTTTCAAGATAACAGCGCACTTCCATAGTAGCTCTCTTTGCACGTTTCCATCGCGGTGTTTCTTTTACAATTCTAAGCGGTATAGTGTATATTCGTTCTAGTTCAGCCATGTTTTATTCACTCCTGTTCACTCGTTAAGACTGTTACGTCTCCAGTTCCTGCGCTTGGGGTGAGTCGTTACTTTGCGGTTTGTTCTGATAATTGCCCATGAAGGGACTCGCTGATTTTGGTTATGGGCTTTAGCCAATCGTTTCTTCTTTCCTTTTGTCTTCAGGCTCATCGTTATTCACACCTTTCATTATCTGCGCGTGATGCGCATATCTCTTTTCACTGGCATCATTTGATTTAACAGTTTTTTAAGTTGTGCGTCATCAATCTTGTTTTTTATCCTGCCACTTTGTGCAAGCTGTATAAGCTGTAATTCTATTTGTTCCACAAGCTCCGGTTTTGTCATCTTTAATGTGTTCAATCGTTCTCTTGCTTCAGGAGTCAGGGTTTGGCGCATAGCCTCCTGCTTCTTCGCATCCATTTTTACAGCCGTCTGTTCCTGCTGTGCAGACATTGCTTGCTGTGCCTGCATTTCCTGTAATCGCTGTTGGCGAATCGCCTCAAGTTCGTCAGTCATATTATAACACCTGTTTTTTTATATTCAGTATTTTTCAAGGGCAGGAAGTTCTTTAACAAGTTCTGTCTTCACTTCAAAGGACATATTGTCGAGGAAAGATTGCCCTTTTGGAGAAATAAGACGTCCATCTTTTGAAGATTTAATAAATCCTACTTTTTCCAATTGTTTAAGGGCTTCTCGTAGTACTGAACCGCTCCCTTTTTTAGAATGATGTGGTTTTGAGCCATTATTCTTTTTTCCAGCATAAGCAGTTCTAAGTCTTGAGCTTCCAACAGGCCCCTTCAGGTATATTCGCCTGAGTATGGATGCACATCTTGTATGCCACCACAGCGGATTGTCAGGCGGTAAGCCCCTGTTTACCCCAGTTTTTACGAATGCTGCCCATGCAGGCAATCCAATCTCTTCTATTTCTTTTAATTTCTGCGAGACTTTAGTAATCAACTTCTCTGCTGGCACGTCATATACAGTTGTCATCTTTTCACCATTAATGATATAAATAAGTTCAAGAGAGGTCGTTCTATTTACACCATACTATTTACCCTTTTCGGCATGTACACAACTCCGTACATTTTGCAGTACAATAATACAGTGATTATGAAACGCTTAAATATAGTAGTAACATGGTGATTTGTGATGTGAACACTCTCACAAGCATCAAAGGATAATAACTGTGAGCCCAATTGGTCGAGCAGTAGCCTTTAACTCTCGATTATGTAGTAATCGAGTTGTGAAGCAACCAAGTATATAAAAAGTTGTGATTAATATGGAAATCGAGATATTTGATATATTAGATGAAGTTGATGAATTCGGACTGGACAAGGCAGAGAACGTGCGTGCCTTATTAACAGAAATCATTGAACATGTGCGAGATAACTCTTATGAATTTCAAACAACTGAAACCGATCTGTTAATTATGGAGAAGATACCTGGTGTAAACACTGCCCAGTCAGACAACCTCCAGAGTATCATCAGAACTACAAAGAAAGACATCCCCCCGGAAGAATTATTCGAGAGAATATTAAAAGTATTATAGGGAGCAATCGTTTCTCAAAATGAAGAAAGTTTTGTTAATAAACCCATCTGAATATTATGAAACGTATTCTTCACTTTCCTTAATATATCTTGGAACATATTTGAGGGATAAGATAGATTGCACGGTCAAAATCGAAAGTATATGGAACAATAACCTAAACAACCTGAATTCTTACGACGTGATCGCTATCACATCGTATACTCCGGAAATTCCCTATGTAAAAGATTTTTCAGAAAGGGTTAAAGAGCTGTGCGATGTTCCGATTATCGTTGGTGGGGCACATGCGAACGGGGACCCGGTCTCGTGTTTGAATGAATCTGCGTCCTTTGATATTATAAACGAGGGGTTTGGCAGAGAACTGGCAGTGATTGCAGAAGGAAAAGAAGAGCTGGATAACATTCCAAATATAACCTATAAAAAAAATGGCAAAATTAAACGAAATAAAACAGAAAAAACAAAGCCTATTGTCTTGGATATTGTACCGGACAGAAGCATTGATACCTACCAAAAGAATGATCGGACGTATATTTTATCCTCGGCAGGCTGTTCAAATTTTTGTGATTATTGTGCATGCGTAAAGGATCGATACTATCTAAGAGAAAAAGACTCACTAATAGAAGAAATACATGGATTAAATCCCAGATGTCTTGTTTTCTGCGATGACACGCATCTGACAAATTCTTCAATACGAATGCTTGACTCTGTTTACAGCACGTGTGGAATACGGGAGATAAGAAAAGAATGCTTGTTAGACCCATTTTTTTTATCAACAAACTATCGAGAAATATTTGATTTTACCAGGCGAAACAATTACAAGGAGCTTTTTATTGGTGTTGAATCAAGTACATATTCAGGACGTAACAAGATCGGAAGAAAGTATAATGGAAAAATCAGGGGGAAAAATTGTCACAAGATGGAAGTAGACAGCATAAAAAAGTTGATAAAAGCGTTTGATGGAAGTCTCACGCTCAGCTATATCACACCACATCCTCTCATCGAAAAAAAAGAATTGATAAGTGACTTTATAGAGATGTTTAAATTTCTTAAAATATTTCGTTCAAGCGACAGTATGCATAACTTTATAAACTGGGATACATTGATTCCTTTTCCCGGGACATCGGTGAGAGAGCGCTATTATAGTTACATCCAGCCAGATGAACGATTTGATTGGGAGTCTTATAAGCCATCGTTTCCATTTTTATGGAATTACAAAAATGATGATATCAATCTCTGGCTTCACAAATTTATTCGCTCTTACAGAAATGCAGAGACTTTTATGAAGGATCTGACTGAATACGAAAAAATACAATTTGTTGGAGGGAACAATTATACTGTTTTACTGGGCTTGAGCATCCTGCTGGACAAACCGTTTTCAGAACTTGCAAGGAAAATTCCAGGCTTTGATTATGAATACTGTAAAAAAATAAAGATATTTGTTTAGCACTGTACACTCCGTGTACAGAAATAGATCTAACAACTGCACAATTCTCGATTGCGCAAGCACTGTACAACTTCGTTTTCGCAGAACTGTACACTCCGTGTACAGAGATAAATCTAACAACTGCACAACTCCGTTGTGCAGAAAATAACTATCAACTGCACAATTCTCGATTGCGCAAGCACTGTACAACTTCGTTTTCGCAGAAATAACTATCAACTGCATAATTCTCGATTGCGCAAGCACTGTACAACTTCGCTTTCGCAGAAATAAAGCATCACTGAGGATGTTTTAAGCAAAGCTTATATCAAAAAGAGTGTCCGATGTAATGAACTTTTATTTGCCAAATGAAATGGTGTACTATGTATTGATTTTTTCCAATTACAAAAAGTGTTGTGGAATAAGGCATAGTTTATTTCGCCGTTCTACAACCGGCCCCAATAGCTCTTTGGTATGAGGCTATCAAGTTAGAATTAAATCTTGCGGTTTTAATTTGACAGCTTCATTGAAGTACAGAAAATAAAACAAAGGTTTAATAACAGAAGATACTGTGAAGGAACTTAACATGGTAAAGGAATGTTTACCAGTTTTACAATTTAAAATAATTTTGTAATATATAAAATTACTATCAATGAAGATGGTGAATGAATGAACATTCAAGTAAACGGTGTTGAAATAGAGCTTCCACCTGGCTCAACCGTGAAAGATGCGATTGAGCGGTCAGGGGAAATCTATCATAAGAAAAATGTTATTGCATTAATAAAAGACATATCAAAAGTAGCAGAAGAAACCGACCGCTACATGATAAAAACCAATAAGGGAATTCTGAAGATTAAGCTCCAACAGTCGAAACTAACAGAATACTGGAAAAAGAATTACAAAAAATACGAAGAAAAACGACTCGTCTGGAAAACAAAAGACGTGTTGGCCATCGGACACGTAACAACAGACATCCCACCACAACGAATGGCACAGAAGTATGAGCAGTGGGATGTATTCTTTGGGCTATCCGGGTTTGAAGGCAGTAAAACCGATCTTATGTTCTCAACATCCGATCACACGGATGTCTATGGTGAACCCGAAGACGGAGTTTTTGCAAAACTGGTCGGAGGAAGAAAAATTCTTTCAAAGCTTACAGAAGACGATACAATAACAACAATAATGCCTGTTGTTGAAAGACAAAAAGAAGCAGCAGCAGATCCAATCAATCCCGAGACCACGCTTACAGGAGGAGAAAGGATTGTTACATGTCTTGAGATTGATGTGTCGCAAGGACCGCACGATGATGTTGAATATGCCCTTGCAGCACTGGAGAACAGGCTTGCACTTGCCATCAACACCACCTATGCATTCACTGGTTTCAAAGGCATCAGAGATGTTACTCATCAACCGGAAAACAATCAAATTCGTACACGTGGAAGTCTTACAGTGAGAAATTCCGGCCTTAATACCGGGCAACTATACATCTATAAACACCGCCAGATGCCAATAAAGTCTCATAACGTTATCGGTACAATAACCAGTGGTATTGAGCTTATAGATATTGCAAAGGAACACCAGGCAGTAACTATGAAAACAAAGCCAGAGCGTGTAATGATGCTTGGGCTCACACAGAAGCAGGCAGAAGAAGAACTTAAAAAACGCAGCATCACGCAACATAGGGAAGGTCTCACTAATGATGATGCTATTGTAACAGGACAGGAGCCACTTAATACTCTTGCAATACTTGATAGCAAAAAACTTACAACAACCGGAACACAGCTGTCCGATATTATAAAAATAGAACTCTATTACGATAAGGCCCCTGAAACGATACAATACTTTAAGTTTATCTGTGGGCTTCTTGAGAAACCAATTGGAAACATGCGAACATTTTACAATTACAGAAGAATTGGCTTGGTACTTTTCAAGCCAAACGCAAAACTATTCAACAGGGCTATCTTAAGAGAGAACACCCCTGTTGACAAGGTGGATGCTTTTGAGATAGCCGTCACCAACATGTCACGAAAAAATCTTGGTATGATAGGCATACGAAGCAAAGAAGATACTACCCATGGACCAACAGGAGAAGAATTTGCAGCAACCAATGTCATTGGACGTGTTACCGGAGGGTTCGAGGCACTCACAAAATCAAAAACAGATGATTTAATGTGCCTGCAGGTGATAAACGAACCGGAGATGTGACAATCTCGATTACTGCGTAATCAAGAGTTACTTACAAAGAGATTACTGTCATACCCAAGTTATCATACATATTTAAGGTATGACACCTGAAATATGACAGTAACATTTTTAACAGATTCTGCCATACCATCAATCAATTGCCCAGGTGGCCTAGTTGGTTAGGGCGCCAGACTCATAGGGAAAAATAACAAGGCGTCAAAGAAACTCCTGAGAAATCTGGAGGTCACGGGTTCGGATCCCGTCCTGGGCACTTAAATATCTTAGTGTGTTGATAGGAGGCAATCATCCTACAAACAACCTTGAAATATGCACCAAGGGCTCAACCAAGCCATCCCTTACAACCGTTCTTAATACTTCATTTTCACTTATCACATCTGCAATTGGCGGGCTCGTCGTGTAATAAACTTTAACGAACACTCTTCCGACTGCATTCGTCATCAGATATTCGTCTCTAAAATCTCGCAGAACATCTATATCCTCGTGCATCGGTGTGCCATAGGCAGCGGTTGCGATGAAACAGGGTGATACTGATTTTGTGGCTGTAAGATTCAATTCAATGGATTCTCCATTTTCATATATCACACGCTCGTTTGCCTGAACTCCATCAATCGAAAATGAGATATTCTTACCGATGTCTGTTTCTGTACCTTCGATAATGAGCCTTTTAGCCTCATCTTTACTACCGCCATAGGTCCCAATAGTGGTTGTTACAAACCTTCCCCGTTCTACACCACCTATCTCTGCGATTATAATTGTTCCTACTGCTGAATCTTTACCGTTTATCGTGATAGTGCCATAGCATTCCTCAGGTAATTGGGGAGGACTTTGAGCCACCACCCCAACAGTCCAAACAATCGAGAGGATAAAAGCAATGGCTACGATGAGAACTATATTTTTGTGCATTCTCATCTTATCACCTCATGCGCTCAATCCTGCGAGTTCTCTATCCTCTTTCATATACACCCAGTATCCTATTCCTGAATTCATTGGATTACCTTCATCCCGTTCATCGCCGTCATGATTGTTGTTTATGATGGTTGTTTGATACTGCTGATTAATTGCATCGAATCCAATTAAAAAAGTCCATTCATCTTCTACCGGAGATAAAGCATCGTTTGCGGATGTGAGTATCGTATCAGAAAGACCTATTGCATTCCATCCATTGTATAACATTTTTGCTGGTGGTGTTCTCAGTGGGTCATTGTCAAATGTTATAGGAATTGCTTTTGATTCTGCGGAATATATCCAAATCCCATCCAATGGTTTTACTTCATCTGTCAGGTTCATCATGTTCCATTCAGTCATAGACGTATTGTATAAGAAGATTGAGTGACTATTTCTGTTTACATCGCCGAACGCAGCTTCTACAGTGTTATTTCCAGCAGCGAGTTTTTTCGGTATTGAAACGAAATTCCATCCGGTAACAAGGAAAAGTGTATAACCTGCGTTAAATACCATAACCACACTTGCTGTACCATTTACACTGCCATTTGCTGCATTTACTATTGTCGTTCCCGGTGCGTTTGCCGTGAATAGTCCGTTTTGGTTTATCACTCCTGTAGCTGTGTTGCTGCTTGACCATGTAAAGATAATTCCGGACATTGTATTGCCATATTGATCCTTCGCGGTTGTTGTGAATTGCTGCGTTTCAGTTATATTCAATGTTGCTGTTTGTGGTGCAACTTCGATTAATGTCAGGACTGGTAGAGATGGTATTACTATAATCGTCTTTGTGGTATCTGTCACGCTGAGTTCTGTTGTCGTATTCGTTCCTGTTACGTTCACGGTGTAAACGCCATCGGGTACCTGTGTGCTGTTTGATTCGTATGTTCCGTCCCATGTTTTGACAGCAGGATCTGTGGCAGTCCCTGTCCAATCGTATATCGTTGTTCCGTTTTTTTCTATCGCAATTCTATAACTTACGGTTTCTGAGAATTCGACATCGATGCTTGTGGTCTGTGGTGGTATGATTGTTGTGGGGTTTATTGTGTATGTTGTAATCGTTGGTGCTGGTGGACCTGTTGCAACATTGAATGTGCCGTTATCCACGCTTGAGGAAACAGCACCGCCACCTGAAGTGGTTAATTCCGCGTACAACCCCAAATCACATGATCCGTCCGTACCCACTGCATCAAGTGTAATCGTAGCAATGGTCAGATCATCAGTTAAATCAGTTCCAAATTCCATACAGGTAACTCTTAGGATTCCATTATTCACATCTGAGTAATCAGGATTGAATATACCAGTAAAGTCACCTTCAACTGCATTTGTTACGTTAACTATTGATTGGTCAAACGTGAGCGTTGCTTGTGCTCCACCCACACCAGTTGAATTCAACAGTCGTATCGGAACGTCTTGCGTATTACCAGATGACAAGGTCACATCTTCGATTGCAACGATATTCTGCTGAGCTGCTGCAGGCATTATAAACGCCATGAGCCCAACGCAAACCAACACCATAATTATTTTTATTGTAGTCATTTGTCTCACCTACTGTAGCACGTATTTCGTCCCTTGGTCACCAGGGAATGAAACCCAATTAAACAACAACACAGCATCCTGAATGTTAGTTACCGTATCACCGTTAACATTTGCATTTTCCGGCTTCTGTAGCACGTATTTCGTCCCTTGGTCACCTGGGAATGAAACCCAATTAAACAACAACACAGCATCCTGAATGTTCACATTTGTGTCACCATTCGCATCACCAGGGATCCTTGCCACACCTCCAGTCACATTAACATACCCATCCACCGTTATCGGTGTAACAGGCTGCGGCGGCACATCTCCGGTCCATGCCTCCTTGACCGTTATGTCAAGCGTGGAGTTGCCAGCACCAATAGCAGCGAATCTTAGATTAAACAACACGCCATCGCCAGTGAGTGTGTTTGGATACTCTGCGAAACTGATATTTATCCTTCCAGCAGCAGCATCAATATTATACGCCATGATGGTTATATTAAATGTCCCATTCTCAACACCTGTTGCATTAAGAACGCTTATATCATACATGATACTGATATCCATAGCGCCTATGTTCGATGCGCTTGTGATATTAATTGGCACAGTCACATCAGCGCCGTTACTAACATCATCAGCACTTCCAATACTCACCGCAGGTGTTTCTTTTATTGTTACTGTTGCAGCAACCGCACCCTCTGCTGAAGCGATCGGGACGACTACCATCGCGATTACAAGCAGCACAATCATAATTGTTGTTTGTTTTTGTTTCATACTTTTTTTTCACTTCCCATTTTTAGAGTTTATTAAGCACCACTCAGTGCCCTCATCTGATGATAAAATAAATGCAACATTCCTTTATGAAACTATGCACATACCGCTACATCGATGGACATAGCTTTTGTAGAAGGCTCAGGAATAGATGTCTTCTTCTCTTGTAACCCTTCAATATTTAACCAGTTTACCTGACCAATGAAAAAAAACGGGGTATGGTTGAAACCAGTAGTTTAAAAGGAGAAGAGCAATCAAGAGAACGGCATACCACTGGATATTCTTTTTTTAGCAGTCTTAGAATGTCAAGTGCTCGTTCCTTCTCTAGTTCCATAAC
>RXIJ01000069.1 GCA_004212095.1 Methanosarcinales archaeon
ATTGCACAAGCACTGCTATCCAATATGATGTTGTGATTTTAAATGATACCCTGCCGCAAGTCCAACCACCAGTCCGGAAAGATGTGCTATGTGTGCAACCGCATCGCCACTCCCCATCATCAAAAAATTAAGCAGTACTAACAAGATGAGCGCATAACTGATCGGCATCGGAATAAAATAGACATAGATTCGAATATGGGGTGCAAGTATCGTAAGAGTTGCAAGTACGCCATAAAGCGCCCCACTTGCACCAATAATTGGAATGCTGGACGTAAGCATATGTCCAAGTGCTGCTACGATTCCTGATGCAAAAAAAATAAACAAAAATCTTGGTGTGCCAATGCGGCGTTCAAGTTCGGGTCCAAAGAAAAACAGGAACATGCTGTTAAAAAGCAGATGTGTGAAACCCCCATGCAAAAACATATACGTGACAATCGTCCAGGGGCGATCAAATAAGAGAGGGGGATAAAATACAAGAGCATGGTACACAATATTAGATACAACAGGGATGAGTTCAAGTAAAAACACAAATGATATAATTACAAGCAAGGCTAAGGCGCTATTATTTGATGCAAACTTGAGCCAGCTTGAAGCACTTCCAAGACTTTTTTGTACAGCTTCGCCGGCATAATTCTGCACATTCTCATGCAATGTTCCGGATTCCCGAAGCTTCTGTTTATACTCTGCAATGCCAAGACAATGATGATTCTCAGGCAGGCGGTGATCAGCACAAAAACGCCCGCCACAGTACTTGCAGGTAAAAAGCATTAGTTCATATTTACCACATAAATGACAACGACCAGCAACCATAAAATAAACACATGATGGAAATAATCATACATAAACTAAACCATTATACAGGCGAGTGCTTAAGTATATGAAAAGCTTTGAGTATGTGGAAGAGGATGAAATAGTATGGATCGCGATTTATCGACTATATTAATAGTTGTGGTGTTATTTCTGATCTTTGTAGGTCTTCTTGCAGCATCAGGTGGTGTTGAGAAAGAAACGTCACGTTTCTGGATCAAGAACATCGATATTAAGGCAGAAGCAGTGGATGAGGATTCTGTAAATATCACCGCTATAATCACACTGGAGCACAGAGGAGATGCAACAAGTGGTATTAAGCTTCTTGTGAAAGTCTACGATGGAAAAACAGGGCTGCTTCTCAGAGAACAGGATATGCCTGTTGGTGGGGTTGAATCCCAGTCTGCTTTGAACAATAAAAGTGTGATACCTGGTGGTGAGCAATCTATTGAAACAAGGCTCTCGTTTATGCTCTCAACAAGAGATTCGTTGAGGCTTGTGGTTGAATTATTCGAGGGTGATGAGTTTATAACAGACAGGGAAGCTATAATTTCAGGGCTGTCAACTCTCAAAATTGAGGATGAGCCAGAGATCCGGATACGTGACGTCGACTTTGCTGTGAACCAAACAAACGGCGATCGCATGATTGTTGATGTAACTGCATATATCGATAATCTCAAATCCGCTGACACAATCAGCTTAAGGATGCTCATAAAAGTAAAGGACAGTGAGACGGGGCTTCTCGTGGATCTGGCAGAGGTTAATATCGGTTCGCTTGCCGGTGGTGGAACATCAGTTAGGTCTGCAAGCCTCAGCCTCCTTGGTGAGAGAGATCATGCGGTCGATCTTACAATCTGGAACGGCGATAAAATTATTGCAGAGGGATATGGAGAAGTTGGATTGAGTCCATTTGGAAACAGAACAGAATTTATACCTGTAACAGGAACGGTTATTGAAAAAGATCCTGAAATCAGTGTAGATAAATTTATCTCACCACATCCAGCACCGACTCCATCAGAAGAAGCGATGCATTATAGTGGCGTTGGAGGTATGGGATCTCCTGAGTTGCCAGCGCCAGGATTTGGTGTGATAGGGACAGTTTTTGCCCTTTCAATCACTCTATTACTAAGGAGGACTCGAAAATGGTAGATAATCTTCAAAAAACGCTTAAACTTGCAATAGCTGGAATACTTATCTTTCTTCTTCTAATCGCAACTATAACACTCTACTTCAGCATGATGCGTACAATATCAACGCTTTTTGATTATACCTATGAATCGATTGTTGAGGTTGGATTTGCACTCACAGTCATTGTGATAACGATGACTCTCTTGAAGCGAATCGTGAAAACAGAAGAGTAAGGCAACTTACAAAGACTGCCAGACTGTGCCTGGCAGCGGGGGCACATCTACCACAACTTACCATAGGCCCCATGTTTTAACAAGCATCAATATGGCAAAAACAACCGACAGAATGGTATTAGGGAAGGGATACAAACCTTAATAGATAATGTCTCTTAACTTAAATATTATGAACTTAATAACTATACTTGGATTAGTAGCAGCAACCTGCACGACCCTCTCGTTTTTACCACAGGCAATAAAGACAATAAGATCAAAGCATACAAAAGATTTATCAGTTGGAATGTATACAGTTTTAACAATCGGAGTCTTCCTGTGGTTTGTATATGGGATTTTCATAAAGGATATCCCTGTCATTCTTGCAAATGGAATAACTCTTGTATTTACTGCTACAATTTTGTGTTTAATAATTAAATATAAATAAAAGCCTCAGCCATTTCTGAATGTATGAAATAATCTTTGGTTTATGAGTTCTTGAATTCTTAATTTAGGAAAATTGGATAAAAAAAACTTGTGGAACGGATTCCGTGATAGTTTTCATGTACAATTGTGCAGTACCATTAGTTTTTTTTACCAGGTTGGATATATGTGATATTCTATGAGTGATGTTTCTGATCTGGTGATTGTGCCTGATACGAGTGTAATTGCAGACGGCAGGATTACTGCCATGATCGGGGTGGGCTGCTACCATGGTGCGACTCTCCTAGTTCACGAGGCTGTAGTGGCAGAGCTTGAGTCGCAGGCAAACAAAGGCAATGAAACTGGTTTTAGCGGCCTCAAAGAGCTTCAACAGCTTTTTATGCTGTCAGAGTCAGGTACGATTACACTTGAATATGTGGGCAAGCGCCCGAGTTTCGAGGATGTCAAGCTTGCATCCGGTGGCGAGATTGATGCAATGATTCGAAGAACAGCGGTTGAACATGGGGCATTGTTTATTACCAGTGACATAATCCAGGCAGAGGTTGCTAAATCGAGGGGGCTTTCGGTTGAGTATTTGAAGCCAGAGTTAACTCTCTTTGCACCGCTTACAATAGAGCAATATTTTACAGAAAACACCATGTCAGTGCATTTAAAAGAGAACACGCCCCCTCTCGCCAAGCGTGGGACAGTTGGGATCCAAAAACTTATTCAGATCGATGATGCACCGCTTAATGCTGCTTTTTTAAGAGATATGTCGCACGAGATACTTGAGCGGGCAAAAAAAGATCAGAAAGGATTTATTGAACTTAATCATGGAGGTGCATCAGTAGTGCAGTTTGGAAACCTTCGCATTGCTATTGCTCGTCCACCGTTTTCCGATGGAATGGAAATTACCGCGGTACGTCCCATTGCAAAGGTAAGCCTTGAGGATTATCGTCTTGGAGAAAATCTTATAGAGCGATTGACTAAAAAGCAGCGTGGCGTGTTGATTTCAGGTGCCCCCGGTTCTGGTAAGTCAACCTTTGCAGCAAGCATTGCAGAGCATCTGATGAACGGCAGTTACATTGTTAAGACGATGGAATCTCCCCGCGACCTCCAGGTGTCTGATGCAATAACCCAGTATTCACCTCTGCGTGGCGATATGGAACAGACAGCCGATGTCCTACTTCTAGTGAGACCAGATTATACCATCTATGATGAGGTACGCCGCACTCGCGATTTTCAGGTATTTGCAGACATGCGCCTCGCAGGTGTCGGTATGATCGGTGTGGTGCATGCGTCATCTGCTGTTGATGCTGTGCAGCGATTGATAGGACGCGTGGATCTAGGTGTAATACCGCAGGTGGTTGACACGGTAATATATCTTGAAGCTGGGGAAGTTGAAAAGGTGTATACTCTTCGTTTCACTGTTAAAGTGCCGTGCGGTATGGTAGAAGAAGATCTTGCACGCCCGGTTATTGTTGTGGAAGAATTTGAAACACACACGATGGAATATGAGATTTACACGTATGGCGAGCAGATCATTGTAATGCCTGCAACAGTAGAGGAGCCTTTTGACGAAAAGGGGTTGAAAGAGATGGTTACTTCAGAAATCGAAAAACATGCACGAAAACCTTTTGAAATAAACGTATTGTCTCAACGAAAAGCAGTGATACTTTGCACGGAGTCAGATATACCTGCACTGATTGGAAGAGGGGGGAGGAATATTGAAAAAATTGAAAAACGAGTCGGGATGCGTTTGGATGTACGACCAGACAAAACGCTCGCTTTGGGCAAGCAGTCAGACGTTAAGATTGAAACAACAAAAAAGAACCTCACACTCTACTTACCTGAATTTGCCAGTGAAGTGGTTGAAATATTTATAGACGAAGAGTCTGCATTCAGTGGGCTGGTCAGTAGGAAAGGGGAGATACGTATGCCAAAAAATAGCCAGCAGGCAATCACACTCTATCAAGCACTGAAAAAAAACAAGCGGATTACAGTGTGCTAAATACTTGACCTGCAAAGCCGTCGGTGGGATTTAAACCTGCAAGCTCACGCTTGCAGAAATAGACATAAGTTTGCTGGCGTTCGGTTAGAAGTTTTGGTGATTCATTGCTCACGTTTTTGACGACTTGAATGCTCTGACAAATCCTGATGCATATTAAAGTCACAATCAGTCATGGATGGAACCAAATCTTAAATGGAAAAAAGCTGAGCACGTGATAATCTTGGTTGCAGTGTCTCGATTTCCGCGAATGACGAATCGAAGCTTTTTAGGGTGAGTAGACCGCAACAATTATTACACAGTGCTCGTTAATGTGGTACGCGAATTGATGGGGCATAGCGAGTATATATTCGGACTCATGGATAGTTATCCATCCCAAAGTGAGTTCATAGCTAGCGAAGAACTGAAGGAAATAGAGAAGAAAAGCATAGACTGGGGATGGAAGCTGAAGGAGAGAACAGAAAGGTTGTGCATGGTTCATGGCGATTTCCATCCTTGGAACGTGATGTTCCATAAAGGGACCGATTTTACCGTGCTCGACCGCAGTCGAGGAGAATATGGAGAAGCTGCTGACGACGTCTCAGCGATGACCATAAATTATTTCTTCTTCGGGCTGCTCAAGACCGAGGGTAATGCGATTGACCGTGGGCTTAAGAAGTTATATAACTTGTTTTTTGATACGTATCTTGAAAAGACGTGTAATTACGAGTTATTGGAGATTATCCAGCAGTTTTATGCGTTCAGATGGCTCGTGGTTGCCTCGCCTGTCTGGTATCCGAATATCTCACTGGATACCCATAGGAAGTTGTTTAACTTTATCAAGAACGTGCTGGAAGCGAAGACGTTTGAGTATAAAGAGGTAGATGGGTATTTTGAGTTATGAAAGGGGTATAACATAAGATTCGCGAGGCTTGGTAACTATGGCTCAAGAAAACCCTCAGCGAGTGCCTACATGGACAAAGTCTTTAGTGTTTAATCACACCAATAAGCCGCGCGAGTTTACGAGCGTCTCGCTCCAAGCTGATGTTTCGCATCATATATCGCCCTTATAGATGTAGTCCCAATCAACGCTATCCCCAAGTTCTGAAAGAAACCTCTCCAAGGCTATGCAGAAGTCAACCACATAGAGCTCGAATTTCCATTCTCTGTTTCCTTTACTGCCTTCGAGCATGACACTGTCGTTCCAGTACTCTGGCCGATCTTCATCTGCCGTTCTCTCCTCCTCCGCCCCCGATGCCACATCTTTCCAGACCAAGTTGACCTTCGTTGCGTGGATGATCTTATTGCAGGCCTCTCTTAAAGTCAGAGGATCGGATCCAGCATGAAACTGCCCAAGAACAAGATCAGAACATGCCCTCTGGTCCAAATCGGCAAAGTCTATCTCTTCATCCTCTTCATCCTCTTCTCGCAGGAAGTCCTGTAATATACGCACCTTGATTGCACAGTCAATAAGCTTCTCTGAGACAATAGGCTTCAGCCACCCCGTGTAGTAATACCAGTCGAATTCTGACTCCTCTTCTGAGTAATAGCTTATTCTGTACTTCTCACAAAAAGACCGGCTGGCAAGACTCAGGTTCTGGAGGATAAACAGATTCTCACTGATATCGTCTATGTTAATTCTATGTGGCATTCTTTTATCTCCGAAAATTGCTTTTTATCGTTATTCTATTATTTCTCACTTGCATATAAGTAACCGTAGCCGGACAACTAACCGGAGCAAATATTGTACAAAAGAAATTTTTGGTGACCATATCAAAACGCACTCGCATAGCAGAAGTAACTTTCCTTGGCAAAATGATTATATTTTTATTAGCAAAAATCTGAGAAATTCTTTGGTTAGCTGCAATGTTCATAATAATGAAAAAATATTAGAATTGAGTGATCATTTTCCAGTTGGGGTGATATTTGATTTCTAATGGCGCAGTCCTTCACATAACAGCAGATACCCAACCCCGCTTCATCCAAATTGCCTTCATTCCGCTACGGCAACATCGAGTATCAGCAAAACGAAATCTGCAAAGCCGTCGGTGGGATTTGAACCCACGATCTGCTGATTACGAATCAGCCGCTTTGCCAAGCTAAGCCACGACGGCTATTTACGATTAATGTAATAAATTTTGCAAGCATTACAGGTATCGTTTAATCTTGGACTCCAGCATATTTCTCGGCATTGCTCCAATGATTTGATCAATAAGCTGCCCATTCTTGAAGACGAGAAGTGCCGGGATAGACATTATTCCGTACTTTCTTGAAGACCGGGGATTTTCATCGACATTAAGTTTCCCAAAAACGATCTTGCCTGCGTAATCCTTTGCCATTGCATCAATAATTGGCCCAATCATCTGGCATGGCTTGCACCATGTAGCCCAGCAGTCTATTACCACAAGTGGGTATTTTCTGACCGTTTCATCAAAATTGGTATCTGTAATCCTGACTGGTGAATTAGTATCTTCTTCTGTCTTAGATGCTGTGCCCGGGGAGAAACGTTTCTTTATCTCATCGAGCTTCTTCTTTCGTATCTGTTCAAGTTCATCCATTTAATTCAACTCTTTGCTCACGCATTTCAATGATTGGTGCTTGCACTTCTTCTCTGAGCCTGTCAATTGCTTCTCGCAGCACCAGGAAAAGCTGCTGCCTGTGTTCTGCTGCTGCCACGATGTAGACAATATCCCCTCCCGGTCGTATCAGTCCGGTTTGGTGGTGCATGACTACATCTGTTATTCCATCTCGTTTTTTCAGGTCATTGCAAATAGCCTCAATCATCTCATAAGCACTGTCCGGTTGTTTAAGCTCAAGTGCTTTCGTAACGTTATTATCTGTGATTTCTCGCACAATGCCTGTAAAGCTTCCAATAGCTCCTGAATATTTTATTATCTCTGGTTTTGATCTTACAACATGAATGAGTGATTTGAGCGTATGACAGTCCTTTTGTTGTAATGTTAATTGAACAAGTTCTTCTATTAATTGCTCATCAAATATCTGTGTCTTGTTAATGTGTTTCACTGTATTCTCTGCTGTTATGTCTATACTAATTTTTGAAAGCTCACTGTCTTTAAAACCCTCGACAACAGCAAAGTTCATTCCACTGTCACATAATTCATCAATAGCAGCATGCAGATCAACATCAGGAATGATCTTAACCATCTCATTTGAACCTATGCCAATGGTCATATTTGAACCTGACGCTATGTGCCGGTAAGTGTCGGTTTCATCCGGGTTCAAAGTGCCTTCATGCATGTGTTTTATCGTGCCAACTCTGCCGTATTGTTTTAGACCACGAATAAGCTTTTCTGCAAGCGCAGTCTTGCCTGACTTCTTATAGCCCACAATAGAAATGATTTTCATAAGGTACACACTAATTCGGGCTGACATTTAAATCTTTGTGTAGTTGCTTTTTCAAGATACTGAAACGAAACTTTAATAAACTGCAAAAGCCTAAAAGAGCAGGAAGCTCCGATAGTGTAGCACGGCCAATCATGCAGGACTCTCACTCCTGCGACTGGGGTTCAAATCCCCATCGGAGCACTTAAGATCTTTTTATTTGATTGTTATACCCTGCAGCTCTGCTGCGGTTGGTACAAGCCACAAAACAAGCTTTTTTAAGCGTGGATATATAAGAACATTAATTGTCGAGTTGAAACATGCGAACTATTGCGTTTATTTTTTACGATCTAGAAGAAGCTCGAAATAATTTTGTATCTTTTTATTTTCTGGACAACTAATTTTTTGGTAATAAAAATAATTGAAATAAAGAATGCAAAATATAATAAAATTAACCATGCTATATTCATATTATTTGATAATTCACACTGTAGATTTTGAAATTTGAGTTATTCAATTCTATTTTTATACCATTCATCTGAAGCCATATAAATAAGGAGGGAGATATTATATTTAAACTTAATGGTTGTAAAATTGCATATTTATGATAGAAACTTATAAAAAACAGATACGGTTTAATAAGTGTGCGCAGAAGATCGGTTTAAACAGATCTGAATTTATAGTCAAAAACGTAACTTTTATAACTAATAAATTCTTTGTCTATATTCATGACAAGACCTGAATCAATCACCATTGTGCGACACATGAGTGTTGAAGAACTAACCAAAAGAATAAAATCGATAGAGAAGGATGTAAAAATTTTACAAAGATTGTATCTTATCAAATTCCGTTATGAAGGACTGAGTGTTGAGAAGGCAGCCAAAAGAGTAGAAATTTCAAAACCTGTTGCCTATATCTGGCAGAACAGATGGAATGAAGCAGGATATGATGGTTTAAAACCAAGATTTGCAGGAGGAAAACCATCGAAGCTCTCAATTCAACAAAAAGAACAACTAAAAAGAATACTGAAAAAACAGAACAATTGGACAACAGAAGAGGTAAGAGAACTTGTTTTAAGAGAGTTTAAAGTCGGATATACTCAAAAGCAGATACGAGTTATTTTAAAAAGTTTCAAGATGCACCACGCAAAACCATTTCCTCATGATTACCGAAAACCAGATGATGCGGAAGAACGTTTAAAAAAAACATTCCTGAGCTAAATAATGACGCTATGATAGGTTTTTTTGATGAAACATCCCCTCAGACAACGTCAAATACACAGCGGTTGTGGTCGTTTACAAAACCCATAATATGCAAGAACACTACAAAATTACGAGCGAATACTTTTGGATTTTATGCATTAAACGGAAATTCAGTTATCGACTTTAAGGAAAACTCGAAAAAGGAATCGATTTGTGAATTCTTTGGTAAAATAAGGTCTAAAAATCCTGGAAAGACCATTGTTATTATTCTTGATAATTTTAGTTCGCATAGGGCAAAAGATACTACAAAGTTTACTGAAGAAAACGGGATTGTATTGGTATTTTTGCCTCCGTATTCTCCGGATTTGAATCCAATTGAATTCATCTGGAAAAGCATCAAGAAAGTCATTTCACGCGAGTTTATTGTAGATTTAAATCACATGAAAGAGATAATCAGTTATAAGTTTCGGAAATATTCATCACAGATTAGCTTTGCGAAAGGGTGGATTGAAAAGTTTATTGATGAGGAACATAAGTTAGAAATATTAGGTTCGTAACTATAAT
>RXIJ01000070.1 GCA_004212095.1 Methanosarcinales archaeon
CCCAGATCAGCAAAAACCCCGAATATCCCGGTAAACGCCAGTGCAAATGACAGCACACCAAACCCCTCCGCCCCCAGGTACCGGGCGGTGTACATCACAAAGAAAAAGCCAATGGCATAACTCACAACCTGCGAAACAAGCAGCACACCCGTATTCTTCGCGATCCTCTGCACCGTGTTCATCCAATCACCCTGTCCTTTATTCCCTCTGCCCTTCCCTGTATCTCTGCACCATCACCCCAGCCCGGAGCAGACTCTCAAACGTCCCTGCATCGCTCCAGTATCCATCCAGCACCTTATACCCCATCCGTCCTTCTTCGATATAATAATTATTCACATCCGTAATCTCAAGTTCACCCCTCGCCGATGGCTCAAGCGTCCTGATCACATCAAACACATCCGAACCATACATATACAGCCCGGTAACCGCAAGATTGCTCTGCGGCTCTTCAGGCTTCTCCTCGATACACACAACCTGGGTCCCCTCCAGTTCAGCGACACCGAACCTGTGGGCATCAGGCACACCTTTGAGAAATACCTTTGCTCCGCCGCTGAAACCTGTGACGTCCCCGCTGATACTATCCTGGAAGATATTATCCCCAAGGATTACGGCCACATTCTCCTCATCAACAAACCCCTCTGCCAGTCCAAGCGCCTGTGCGATGCCGCCTGCCTCATCCTGAATCTCATAGGTGAACGAAACACCCCATTTTGAACCTGAACCCAGGAGTTCAAGGAAATGTCCTGCGTGTCCCCTCCCGGAGACTATCAGGATCTCATCGATTCCTGCATCGATTAGGGTTTGCAACGGATAATAGATCATCGGCTTGTCATAAACCGGCAGGAGATGCTTGTTCGTTACCTTTGTCAGCGGGTACATTCGCGAGCCTGTGCCGCCGGCGAGGATGATTCCTTTCATGTTATCAACTGCTCTTTTCTGCGATCTCAATTTCCCGAGTGAACCGCTCATAACTTATACTAAATTTAACATGGTGCTTTTCCATGAGTTCGTTCACTTCATATATATCCAGATCCGGCAGTTCTGCCAATTTATCTTTACTGATCCTGCTACGGGAATACTGGTTTACCAGATAGGATTCCGCGCCCTCCCACAGCATCTGTTTCAGGGCAGACACTTTATTAAGGTGCTCTTCATGGGAACGTTGATTTAGGATGCTATCGATACTTTTCGGTACATCTATTGTAATACGCATCACAGTCCCACAATCTTGCTTTTTATGTAAAACATATTCTCATCCCGTATCATTGGTGTTAACAAATACTTAATACCTTTTTCTTTGTTCATTAAACCATGCATTATGCACATCAGTATCGCACCAGCAACCGGTGTAAAAGGCACTGCATAAATATCCAGTATCTTCGGAAATGTTTCATCATCAGAGATGATCAGATCAACATCATTCGCCAGGTAATAATTTAGCACGCTCTTCTCGCCACGCTCCAATACGAGACTATCATAAACAGAAGATTTTTCAGTTGATTTTACAACAGTAATTTTCCCGTTTCTTCGCATCAGGGTGATTCCTCTTCAGACCGGCAGTCACCCAATTTCTATATACCTCAGAAGTTATAATCACCTCGAAACCTGCCGCAAATGTCTCAATGACACCTTGAGTTTCGTAAGCTTGATCGATGCATCCGCATCAAGCAATATTTTCATCATGTTCAACGTCTCATCTCTTTAATATTCAAATACTCCCCAAGCGCATCATTCCAATGTCGCATCGGCGCTGTCTTCGTGTTAACCAGAACCGAATACCCGGGGCGCTTCGCCCTCCTGACAAACTCTTCGCTTGAACATGGATATACATTATCAATAATCGCCGCTGCAAACTCGTACCACGAACACACACAGTCATTGGTGATGTGATAAATACCCGGCGCAAGCCCCACAATCCCAGCGGTTTTCCGGGCAAGATCTGCTGTATATGTAGGTTTGCCGAACTGATCATTCACCACCCTAACCGTATCCGTCTCTTGAGATAACCTCAGCATGGTCTCAACAAAATTCTTTCCGTGTGCACCAAATAGCCATGAAGTTCGTATGATCCGGTAATCATCCATATGTTCCATGATATTCTTCTCGCCAAGAAGCTTTGATTCACCATAGGCATTGATCGGACATGGCTGGTCAGACTCCACATACTCTTCTTTTGAGCCGTCAAATATATAATCAGTACTATAATGAACAAGTACTGCCCCCACTTTACTGCACGCTTTTGCGATATATTCCAATGCTTTGCCGTTCACCCCGAATGCAGTCTCGCGGTTATCTTCACAGCCATCCACATCTGTATATGCCGCAGCATTGATCACCAAATTGGGATTCAACTCCTGTATAAATGTGCTTACCAGAGCTTCATCGGTGATATCCAGCTCCCGACCTCGTGAGACCGCATCTGGAAATACCTTCTGCAGATCATATCCAAGCATCCCGTTCGCTCCGAGTATCAGTGTTTTAATTTCTTCCACCACCATTCGTTTTCGATATACCATCCGACAGTTTTTCCAAGTGCATCCTCGAAATTGTATTTCGGCACCCATCCAATATCCTTTAATTTGGAGCAGTCAAGCGAATACCTGAAATCATGACCCGGGCGATCCTTTACATGCTCGATCATAGAACTATCTTTTCCAAGAATTTCGAGAATCTTTTCTGTAATTTCAATATTTGTCCTCTCAACGCCGCCCCCAATATTATAGATTTCACCAACCTCGCCGTGCTGTAGTATAAGATCGATAGCATGGCAGTGATCGAGTACATAGATCCAATCACGCACATTCTGACCGGTACCATAGACCGGAACTTTCTCATCCTCAAAAAGATTGGTAATAAACAACGGAATCAGTTTCTCAGGATACTGATAGGGACCGAAATTGTTGGTGCATCTGGTTATAATTACCGGCAGGTCATAAGTTACATAATAAGACCGTGCAAGGAGATCAGATCCGGCTTTGCTCGAAGAATACGGGCTTGATGGATTCAAAACATCTGTTTCTTTGAATGATCCTTCGATTGTGCTTCCATAAACCTCATCGGTTGAAATGTGGATGAATCTATCGATGCCATGCCGCAATGCGCTATCGAGCAGGGTATATGTGCCAAGAAGATTGGTTCTGACAAATGCAGAACCATCCGTAATCGAGCGGTCAACATGCGTCTCGGCTGCAAAATGAACAATATGGTCAATCCGCTGCTCTTGCATGAGCGTGTCTACGGTATCCGGGTCGCAGATATCGCCACGGACAAAAGAATAATTGGGATTGTTCTCAATATCCTTCAGGTTGTCCGGGTTTCCGGCATAAGTTAACTTGTCAATATTGATTACCGCATCATCGGGGTGCTCATTTAGCATATATCTGACAAAGTTACTCCCGATAAAGCCCGACCCACCAGTTACAAGTATCCTCATATTTCAAATTCCCTAAAATCCCTCACAATCAAATTAACCATGTTTCAATCCAGGCACGAGTCCCCAGTCATAAGGAATCCCATTGGTATCCGGAGGTAGGCGATATTCGTCTGGCGCTTCATAATTATACGGCAGCGTAGGGATGCTGACAAAATATGCAGTTTCCGTACCAACCGCCTTGAAGCCATGATATACGCCGGGTGGGACACTGATCAATATTGGGTTCTTCTCGCCAGAAAAGAGTTCCATCAATACTTTATAAGTCGGTGAATCCCTTCTGTCGTCATAGAGTGCCACTTTCATCATACCATGCACACATGTGAAGTTGTCGGTCTGCAACTTGTGATAATGCCATGCTTTCACAACACCAGGATATGCGGTGCTCAGATAGACCTGCCCAAACTGCGTGAATATTTCATCATCGCATCGCAGGATCTCCGTAAGCCAGCCCCGCTCATCAGGAATAACTTTCAGGTTTTTGATGTGTACGCCATCAATTGTTACATTCATATTTACATCCTCAATGTTCTATAACAAAACACTTTCCCCCCTGACCCCGACCTCATCAATCATCCCCCTCATATCAACCACCACCCCCTCACATAAATATCCTATATATACCAGATAATATATGCCTACCTTTTCACATACCAAAAACAATCGTTGCCACAAACCACCTGCCAATGAAGACCCCGGTGATACAGAGCCCAAGATTTACCAATACATTGAATATAGCCAGCAACCATCTGCCAGTCTCAATCAACCTGAATGTCTCATAACCGAAGGTCGAAAACGTGGTGAAAGCACCAAGCACACCACTGTTAAAAAAATAGATAACAGACGTGGTTGGTTGGATATAGACTGTCATTGATAGGAGCGTACTGCCAACTACATTCACAACAAGCGTCCCCGAGGGAAAAATATCCCAGCGTGATGCAAAAGTAGAAACAGCATACCGCAGCACTGCACCACAACCGCCACCGATACCAACCAGTACCATGAGCAGCATTAACTCCAACCAGCACCCCTCCTAAGCAAAAGGATCGATAGAGCTCGCCCGGCAAAAATCGCAAGCAGACAACAGAATACATTCAACAACACATTAACAAAAAAACCAGTGAAATCGAGACCGGCACTCTGGAGAGCGAAAGTAGAAAAAGTCGTAAAACTGCCACAAAAACCAATAGCAACAAAAAGATGCACATTTCTACTGAAAAAACTACTATACTCTAACGAATACATGAAAAATCCAAGAAGAAAACTCCCGGCCACATTCACAACAAACGTGCCGCTGACATCTGATATCATTCCAGAGACCAGAACGCGCAGAACACTACCTACGAACCCGCCCCCTGCTATCAGCAGAACCTGGCCCGAATCAAAATTCACAATAGACTTCATACACCATGCTCACAATACAATTGTACACTCGCTCAAAAGAAAATCTTCATACTCCTCGCCGGATGATTCCTCACCTCAGCAGATGTCGTTACACAGGAAAGATACTCCTGTGCGAGAGCCACTGTAACAGCAAGCTCTTCTTCGGTCGGGCGCCGCGAAAAACCATTCACAGGTACATACCTGATAATCCGGAGAGAAATAGTACGACTGATAGACGCTAAAAACTCTGCAACCCGTCCAATCTCCGGAGAATCAACCACGCCAGGTACAAGAACAGTTTCAACCTCGAAATCGACAGAATGTCGATGCAAACGCTCGATAGCTTCCATCACAGGAAGATTACTCCATCCGGTGTACTCCCTATGGATACTACCGGTGTACGCCTTTAGATCAATATGTACCTTAAAACCAGAAAGCCTCTTAACCACTTGATCGCTCAAAAAGTATCCATTGGTCGAAAGAATAACACGCCGTCCACGCAGCAAAAGAAGAAGCTTCAACAGCTCTTCAGCCTGAAGCGTAGGCTCACCACCAGCGATGACAACCCGCCTGCCGGGAGGTATATGCTCCACAATGCTCTCAACAGGCACAACCACACCAGTCTCAAACCTTGCAGGACTGAAACAACCACGGCAATTAAAGTTACACCCAGCCAACTGGATAGTACACTGAAACCTAGACAAAGCGAGGTAACACAGATTCACAACATCCTAAACCACATAAATCATTCAAGATACTATCGGACAAAATATAGGGGTGTTGAGAAGCAAGAGTTGGCTTAATGGCGAGATCGATGAAACGAATCGAGAGATTGATAGAACGGTTTATGAGCTTTATATGGCGATGAAGGGGTCAACCGGATTCACAGATTGAGACGAATTCGCTAAAGAACTTTCCACGAAAAGTTTAGTATGACATGAGATAATATTAGTTTAGAGATGAACAATATGAAGATGGTTTACGGACCAGTCCCATCACGGCGACTTGGTCGCTCTCTTGGTGTCAACCTGATCCCACTTAAAACCTGTAACTATTCCTGCGTGTACTGCCAGCTCGGTAGGACTGAACACGTAACCAACCAGCGTCAGGATTTCTTTTCACCTGAAGAGATACTAAACGAGATCAGGAGTGCAATAGAAATAAAAGATGGTCGTGGCGATGGTGAAATAGATTTTGTAACTTTTATAGGAGAAGGTGAACCGACGTTATGCAAAAGTATCGGCTGGTTAATCAGGAGGACCAGGGAAATAGCAGATGTACCAGTGGCTGTTGATACAAACGGTTCGCTTCTCTACAAAGAAGACGTGAGAAACGACCTTTTACAGGCAGATGTTGTTATGCCGTCCCTTGACGCAGGCACCGCCGAAACATTCGGAAAGATAAACAGGCCGCACTACGAGATCAGTTTTAAAAATGTTGTCGAAGGCATGGAGCAGTTCAGGCAGAAATATGTGGGGGAGATGTGGCTGGAAGTCATGCTGGTAAAAGGAATCAATGACTCGGAAAAAGAACTAAAAGCAATAAGAAGCAGGCTTGAAAAGATAGAACCAGACAGAATCTATATAAATGTCCCGATAAGACCTCCTGCAGAGTCATGGACAATTACACCAGACAAAGAGACGATCGCATTAGCACATGCAATTCTTGGTGATGGCAATGTGGTAGATATTATTACAGAAGAGATTGGTGAATTTTCTATCGATGGCTTCACAAACCCGGAAGACGCTATTTTAGCAATAACAAGACGGCACCCGATGAGGGAGAGCCAGGTTATAGAAACACTACACAAATTCAAGGCAGGGAATCTTCACGATGATTTAAAAAGGCTGGGGGAAAGCGGAAAAATAAAAAAGGTGGAATACAGGGAGAAAGTCTTCTGGCTTGCAGTAGAGGGAAAAGAGGTAAAGACAGTAATAAAATAAGATAAAAAAACTTTAGAGAACTTTGAAAAACTTAACCCAACCTTCAACCCCCGGCAAACACAACAAAGCACTGGAATATTTTTAGTCAAAATAGAAACATTTTTTGCTAATATAATACGTATGAAATCTTTGATAGATTTTTCATTGGGTGAAGAACACGAAAAGGTTAAACGTTTCGGTTATAAGCTTGCACAAGTAGATTACTTGGTAGAATGGGGTGCTTTCATCCCTACCGTAGCTGGGGTGTACGGGAACATGGCCGGGAAATGATGACAGGCCACGCACGGATGAGGTTCTGATGGTAAAAATGCCGGTGCTCCGGTCTCTTTATGGATTAGAATGGAAAAATGAAAGTGACAAAAGGAAATTAATAGAGGACACGGTGTTAGTGCAACTCACTAAAGAAATGGAGTCCGTTTTAAGTTTTAATTGGCGTGTAAAGATACGATAAATCAAAATACCCTATAGGGAATTTTTGGGTTGTAAACTCTTCGGGTGTTATGCCGGAACTCTAATTTCTTTCATGCGTTCAAACACAGAACATTAGACATTATACCTAAATACGCAACCAGGTCGGAACAATGCCAACACCCAATAACTTTACAACCCCGATGTTTCTTATTTATCCTTCCTCCTCAGCATGGTGAACTGCTAAGCCGGCATGCACTTCTTTGTAGTGTTCGTGTTTAGATTTAAGGAAATCATACCCGTTTGTCGTCTTTGTGCATACTGCTAACTCTATTGCCACACCGAAAGTGGAGCACGTGCTTGGAGGGATGGTCGTTAATCCAAAGTTTTCATCAAATTTCTCCCACACGATAAACTCGTTATCCTTACCGCGGAAATCTTCCACGGTGTAACCGCTTGTGTCCGAAGCAACCGTTCCTTTGGCAGATCCATACCCAATCTGGTAGCTCATACTCCAGTAGAGTAGATGGTCATCTTCGTGATATGCATCTACTAGAAACTTCACTTCTTCGCCTATTAGATGATCGAACGCTCCACACTGCATATTTATTAGTGAGCCTCCATTGAAAATTCCTTTGATTTCAACGTGTGGCTTTTTATTGTTGATATGCAGGCACATATAGGCGTATTTTCCAAGATCATCCCCTATATACACTGCAGGGTCTGGGTTGCCGTCCGAGTCAAACACCTCTATTTTTAACACATACAAGCCATCAGGTATTTTTCCGTCAGTTTCCCATTCAGCAATGCGATTATGGTCAAACCAGTAGATGTCATGCCCATAGTCGTCTTGTGTGTTTCTTATTTTATAAAACTCTGGGTTGGCATGTCCCGGCAGTGAATGCGGTCCCAATGCCATATTATCATAGTGCAGCGCTCCTACTGAAGAATCCCAATAGTAGTATCTTTCGATCAGTGCGTCGGTTATGGGCGTCCATGCGATCGAGTCGTCGTCTGGTTTGCTGTTGCAATCAGGTATCTTTGCGTATGATATCCTGTACAATCGCTCTCCTGTTTCCTCGACTTTGCTGCCAAATACACCCCTGATGTCAAGTGTTTCACCAAATGGGCTTTTTACAAAATTCCCATTATAGACAAACCCGCACGCTTTAGGTGCGTCATCTTCCTGTGCAATGTCTGCATATATTCCCTGATTTCCCACACCCATAAAGAGCGCTCGTCTGTCCAGCAGGGGATGACAGTCGGGGTTGCAGGATACGAGCACTCCATCAGCAGCATCCAGCTTCACCCAGTGATAATCAGGCACATCCCATCGAGTATCCGAGTATCCTTCGGAATATATTGTATAAGTTACAGGGCCGTTGGAGGTAGTGTAGGTCTGCGACACCTTGAATATCAGGTCCGGACTTACATCTGGAGAAATGCACCCTGGAAACCACGTGAAAGTGAGGCAGAACTCCCCACACTCGTCTGTATATACTTCTCCCAATTTATCCTTCGTATAAAAAGGTATATGGGCATAAGAATCGGCGATATTGACCTTTCCAACAGTGTAATCTAAGATGTCACTTTTCTCTGCAGAGATTGGCATCTCCTCTGTTCCCATCATATTTTTGACCATCATTCGTTTTTCAAATGGCCCAGGAACATGTCCTGGCGGGTTATACCTTTCAGGAATTTCAAATACCTCTTCAGGTATCTTCCTGAACTTATCACTCGCGATTATAGATTTGACCGGTTTTGCTTTGATGGATTTTATACTTAGTAGTGAATCCACATCAAAGACTTCAACCTTGGCAAACGGTACAGGACAACATCGCGTCAGTCCGGTTTCAGCGATTGGTATTTCCTTACACACAACACCGCAGATTTTAATTTCTCGTGGAAGCATGCAGATTATAAGGTCTTTCTCCACCATAATATCCTTTTCCACCAATAGCAATTTACCAGATTCTTTCCATTCCTCAGAAGATATTGGAATTTGTTTGGTATTGGCATGTGTAAGCATGCTTTCGGAAACAGGTGGGCCAACAATTAATGTCAGCGATGAGGGTGGCGCTGTTCCTACTCGCTCAAATTTAAGATTGAACCCGCCCTCTATGTCCACTGGAGCACTGGCAACTGTGCGGTGGCCTATACGTGCATATACTCTCGGGGTAAGCTTCTCCTTATCCACATTTTTTTCAAATCTAATGCGCCCGCGCACATTATAGGTTCGTCTTTTCATTTCCTTTATTCGCTCTTGATTTCCCATTTTTTCACTCCTTTTGTTTTTTAGTATTTCTATTTTAGATACTTATATCGCACCTTTATCGGCGCTCTGTTGCACTTACCATAGCACCCGAAGGCAAATCCCAGTGCATCTCGGATTTTTTAAACCATGGTTTTTTCTTTTGGATTATACTTTATAAGCCCCAGCCGTGTCACCCCGCAATAAATTACGGGGCAACCTTGTCGGTTATTTCAAATGTTTTTACAGATAATGCTTTTTGGGGTTGCCGAAGTCGCCGAAGGCGATTTAGACAAAGCCCCTCCAAATCGGCAACCCCGTGTTAGCTGAACTCAGCCGCTTTTTATAATGTACCTCTCATCTGACTAACTCTCCTTCCGCATTTTTGGAACTGATATATTTCACTGCAATTTTATGGTGGACAACCGGTAGGATCCCAATCAAAAGTTACAAAAGCATCTTTCCGATGGTTATATTTCCAAAACTCATATCCGTTCTTGAGATAGCCGACGATTGCTCTATCCCGAATATGAAGCTCTATGCCGTATGCGCATTTAATTTTTCCTCCTGTTTGAGGTATTGTGCACAAATCCAGTGTCCCTATCTTTCCTCCAATTCCGCCATTGCTGGCACCAACAATACCATTGCCATTGATGATCCCGGGAATTCCAGGATCATAGCTACCAGTACCACCAGGTATTGGATGTCCCGAGGCTGCAATATTCCCGCCAAATACTTTCAATCCAAAGCTGCTGAAATAGTCATCTCTGAAATTACCGAAGATATTAATATCCTCGCTTCCGACAAAGGTGTCACATTTTTTGTAGTTTCCGCTGCTATCTTTGACTGTAACTCCTGACGTGGGGAGCGATGATCCACCAAACGAAAGAAGCTCAAGTCCGCTGTTGTCGAGCATGACACTAACTTCATCTTCGCATAGCAGCGTTTTGTCTGCTTTTGCCACTTCAAGTTTCAACTTGTATTTGTCGTTCTTTCCGTAGCTTCTCCAATGTACCAAAGCAGTATCTTCATAGTACCCTTTGTCGCTAATATAGGTACCTTTATCAAACCATCCGTCAGTATCCGGGGTTCTCGAGACAGAAGGCGAACCCCACCATGGCCAGAAAGGATTTGCTGTGTACCTTTTATTTTTAATAGGTATCCAGGAAGCGCCGTCATCTTCGCTATACAGGAATCGGTAGTACTTTGCATTGACTATATTTACATTTCCCCTGCACGCAATGATACCTCCAAACGGTCTGTCGTATATAGGGGAAGCACTGCCTTCCTTGACGGCGAGCCCCTCGTCGCTGCCGCTTTGACTGATCTGATCTACAATGACTCCATTGACAATTCTAATGTCGCACCTGACTTCATCTTTCGGCCTTATCTGAATATTTCTTGTTAACACATTTCCCCATGTTGGCGTGTGAGTATGCCCAAAAGGTGTTGGGTCTTCGTTCCAGGAGAGTATCGCCCTGACTTTGACGATATTCTCATTGACGATATTGTTAATCTTGCAAGCTTCCAGTTTTGATTCGATATTTGGAATTCTCGCCTTTACAGCATAGAAGAGATGCTTGGTTTTGACATCGGGTATATCGTGAGCCTTTACTGTTGATGTGGCTACATGCTGATAACCAGTACTGTCACCCCAGTCAATATAGAAAGAAACATATTGCTTACTGCCCAAATCACATAAATCACCATTGAATCCGTATGGCAATTTGACCTCTATCACTGCTTCTAAAAGATCATCCTCAGGATAAAGTCCAACACATTTTAACTCTTCATACTTTGTGTTATAAAGTATTGGTTTTATTGGTACAAGCATACCGGGATCAATTGCAAGTTTGGGGAGTAGAGCTTCAACAGTTTTAGGCGGAAGTTTATATACTGCTTTCATAATCTCATCCTTATCTTTAGATTCGGTGATAGAACCAAAGTAATTTGGATTATGCATGATCAGCTTCTTAAATTCAAACCGCTCTTCTTCAACTTTACCTTCTTCTTTTATCTTTTCTTCCGCTTCGATTGATTTGTCTATTAATTCCTTTATCTCCTTTTTATCCCCCATAATCATAAACTTTTCAGGAGGAATTAATCCAAGAGGCATAATTTCTGCTTCTGGCAGTGGTTTAATAAGTTCGACTATTGGACCTGAATATGTGCTCTTAGGTTTAATCTGAACCCATTCATCAACAACATTGCCCCATACTGGTACATAATTATATCCGGTAGGTACTGCACCCCATGACAATATTGCCCTCACTTTAACTACTTGCGGTGTGTCACATTTCAAATATTCTTCAGGTATAAAGGGATTACATACGGCATAAAAAAGGTGCCCACCATTAACAAAAAGCATGTCATGGACATTGACCTCTGCTGGTGTACCAACACTTACAAAGCCCGCACCATAATCAATGTAAAAAGTCACATATTCCTTGCTACCACTGTCACATAGTCGCCCCTTATAACCGTAAGGCAATTTTACTTCGATAACAGCTTCCAATAAGTTGTCTTCAGGATACAAACCAACACATCTTAACTCTTCGTATTTGGTCTTATTCTTCATTAGACATACGGGCTTATATTCTGCAGCAATCGCCTCGTCAGCTACATTTCCAAAGTAGTTTGGATTTTTAACGATCAGATGTTCAAACTCGCGCCTTTCCTCTTCCACTGCCTTTTCTATCAAATCTTTTGAAATATTCACAACAAATTCTTCTGTTGCACCAGCCCTATATCGGACTTTATCTTCCGTGGTGTGAATCACAGTTCCATCAGGACGCTTTATCCTGAGATAGATATCCGGTTGTTTATCCAGGTAAGAGTCTTTAAAATTTTTCCCTTCATATTTAATCTCGAAATTACCGTCTTTGTCTGTGATAGCCGAGCCTAATTGGTCATCATACTTGTAATCTTTGTCCAGCGCCTCAACCAATAGACCGGGAACTCCAAGTTTGCTCTCTATTTCTCCAACTTCCCCATAAATTTTAAATCTTTTCTCTTTTTCAATCATTCTTTTCGCTCCTTTTGTTTTTTAGCGTTCTTATTTTAGATACTTGTGTCGCACCTTCATCGGCGCTCTGCTGCACCTACCACAGTGCCCAAAGGCAAATCCCCTGCATCTCGGATTTTTTGAACTGTGGTTTTTTCTTTTGGCACATCCTATTAAATCCCATCTTTCCCACTTTGCAATGAATTGCAGATCATCCGTGCTTCCTCCGGGATTGGTGTTATTTTTTTCGGGATTGGTATCACTTTTTAAGTCACTATATCCCACACTAATGAGCAATAAACTTGTTAGCGTTTTTCATTTATAAAGATTTCGTTTTTATTTTGTATTGTGTAGGAGGCTGTAAAATTACCCCGTGAATTTTGTGTTTCTAATTTGATGGTTATCTGTTTTGTTAGGGTTTCTTTGATTTCGTCTCCTGGTTAATTACGTAACTGAGAGTTGCTTACAGGGTAAGCAACACTGAGAACCTGTCCTGTCAAGAAGACATATAATTTTTATCCGGTCTTTATAGTTGTATGAGTTTAATTTAGTCAAAAAAAGTTGATTGCCGTAGCTATCTTGTTTTTCCGGTCTTGTTCTTGTTTTGGCTTTAGGTTAAATATATAGTTTTCAAAGGAGTTTTGTGGCTTAATGTGGTTTTGCAGGTTAATTAGTAACAGTAACTGATATGTTACGAGGCTAATCTTCGAGTAGAGCTCCCGGGCTGTCTTTTCTTACTCTGCAGACGTCAAATTTCACTGTGTTTTTGATATGCCCATGAATTCTCTCGCATTCACCCATTAGTTTGCATGAGTCTCTGAAACGTTCTGTCTTTTAGGTTCTGGTTTCGTAGATACATGCCTACCTGCCCATGTCTTCCGTTTTTATATAGAAATTTTAACTTTTTACTGGTTTTCATGCATTTTGAGACGCCGAGCCTCCACATTTTATTTACCCAGTGGTTGATTCGTGATTCAAAAAAGAATCGTAACTGCCGTCAAGTCGATATTCATCGATTTCAGCCTTTATTTTTAAAAGAACAGTTATATGAGATGTTAACTGGGGAAAGTCACCAACAAGTCCACTCGTATAAGTTATAAAGACAGGATATGTACCAATTATCGTAATATGAGCCATATCCATCTTGCAGTTATAATGCGGATTGAAATCGCTATGTTT
>RXIJ01000110.1 GCA_004212095.1 Methanosarcinales archaeon
CCAGAAAGCTAAATCCCAATCTGTTTGACCAGCAGGGCGTAATCCTTCCATTTAGATGGGTAATTGCTATTGGAGATATCATAATGATACGACAAGTAGCAAAACACTTCAAAAAACCAACAAAGAAAAAAAACAAAGACGAAGAAACATAGCCGTAAAATCGTCCGGTAAATGCTCACCACTTTAAAAGTGGAGATTGGCAATTTATTCAACAGTTTGATGTGATTAGGGGTTGTCACGTCACATGGTGTTGTGGTTGAAACGCTGGAGTATCTCTCATATTTAAACCTGATAGCAGCGCTCGCGAGACTCAAATCAACAACAACTTCAAAACAGTGTTAACCACATGGGTTACTGGACAGTCTCGAAGTGGACTATCAATTATAATACTCAACACAAAGTTATTGAAATAGTAATGTTTATATATAGTTAACAGGTAATCACCCTCCGATAACCCATGAAATATGTTATAGCAATCATACGACCTGAACGGCTGGATTCGGTCACGAGGGAGCTTCAGAAGGTTGAGGTGAGCCGATTGACGGTATCGCCAGTATCGGGATATGGCGCTCAAAAAGGGTATTTAGAGGTATACCGGGCATTTGAACGCGAAATAAACCTTCTCGAAAAGATTAAGCTCGAAATAGCGGTAAACGATAATTTTCTTGCACCAACAATCGAAGCTATCCAGAAAGGAGCAAAGACAAATGAAAAAGGCGAGATCGGTGACGGCAAGATATTTGTCCTACCTATCGAGGATGTCATAAGGATCAGTACCGGCAAGGTCGGTTCTGATGCGATCTGATGAGTGGATAAGGAGGGTAGAAAAATGACTATCGTCTTTGCAGATACAGCGTGGGTATTGATCTCGTCAGCACTGGTTCTCTTCATGCTCCCTGGACTTGCACTTTTCTATGGAGGGATGGTCAGGCGAAAGAACGTTCTAAGCAGCATGATGCATTCGTTTGTTGTGATGGGAATAGTCGCTGTATTGTGGGTTGTTGTCGGATACTCGCTTGCATTTAGCCCAGGGAACTGGTTTGTTGGTGGACTTGATCACCTCTTCCTGCGAGGAATCGACTACAATTCAACGACCGGGACGATTCCAACGTATGCATTTATCGCGTTTCAGGGGATGTTTGCGATCATTACGCCAGCCCTCATTTCAGGTGCGGTTGTCGGGCGCATCAAGTTCAAGAGCTACATCGCATTCGTAATAATCTGGAGTCTGCTCGTCTATGCCCCGGTCTGCCACTGGGTCTGGGGCGGCGGATTTTTGACAGGCGAGGCACTCGACTTTGCAGGCGGAACCGTCGTCCACATCACATCAGGAATTTCGGCGCTTGCGATTCTCGTCTTCCTTGGTAAACGGAGAGGGTATGGCGTGGATGTGATCAAGCCGCACAATGTTACACTCACGCTTCTTGGTGCAGGGCTTCTCTGGTTTGGCTGGTTCGGGTTCAATGCCGGATCTGCGCTGGCTGCAAACAAGATCGCAGCGCTCGCGTTCATGACGACGTTCGTCGCACCAGCAGCAGCCGGGCTCACGTGGATGATTGTAGAATGGTTTTGCACCGGAAAACCGACTGCACTTGGATTTGCAACCGGAATCCTTGCTGGTTTAGTGGCAATCACGCCAGCAGCAGGATTCGTAACACCGATGGCTGCAATCGCTATCGGGATTGTTGCAGGTATTGTCTGCTACAGCGCAGTGATGCTGAAAGGAAAGCTCGGATACGATGACTCGCTTGATGTCTTTGGTGTTCACGGTGTTGGCGGAACCACCGGTGCACTGTTGACCGGCGTCTTTGCAACCGTAGGCGCTACAGGATTACTCTCAGGCAACGCACACCAGCTCTTCCTGCAATTCGAGGGAGTCGTGATTACGATGATCTATGCAATCGTCTGCACCCTTGTGATCGGTTTTGTCCTGGACAAGACGCTTGGACTCAAGGTTTCTGTGAGCGAGGAGAACATCGGGCTCGATCAGATGCAGCACGGAGAAAAGGGGTACAATTTCTGACATGACAATATCAAAAGCTCGATCATCTTGAAATCTGAAATGGTGCCGCAGAGACCATGTATCTTCAATTATGTTGGGGTCGTAGACTCTCAGCGACATACCCGGGGTCCTTGCGGGAGTTACCCAAAACTCCTTGTGGAGGCAGAATCAGTCAGCGTTTGTGTTGATCTAAAGGTTGTGTTTTAGAATGTTTTTATCGCGCCTTCTGCCAACATTTCAGTTATCCTTGTTATATCGGCGAGCCATTCATCCATTATGACCATAGTTTCCCGCTCAATTAGTGTCATATCCGCACCGTCCTGTGGTATGACCTGTGCGCTTGCTACAAGAGGTTGGTCAATGGGGCGACCGATACACGAGAGGATGCGTATGTATATATCCTGGATTCCAGGTACTTTCTTTGCTACCTCGTATGCCATTTTGTTTGAGACAAGGTTGTATATCTTGCCAGAGTGATTGATTGGATTCTTCGTCCGACAGAGCCATCATCACCCATTTCAGCAGAAGTGCCTGTAACGGTTAAGTACACTGAGCCTTTTTCAATGTTGTCTGCAGCATTCACAATAACATTAACATCACGGTCTGTATATTTCGCTGATCTGTCAAGGATTTTTTCCGTAATCTCTTCTTTGATGCTTAGGTAAGAATCAAGATCGTCCACGTATTTTCCAATGATTGCACAGGCAATAGTAAGATTAATGGTATTACCCTCTCGAAAACCCATGACTTTTATGTCCTCGCCTATGGCAGCAAGTCCTCTTTTTTTAAGGGTTTCAAGCATGAACCGCTCTGTTGTGTAGGTGAGGTTTTCTGTTTCGGATAGTGGTGCAAAACCCACACCAAAGGATGTATCATTCGCAAGAGGAGCGCGTCCGCGTTTGAACACATCCTGTAGGTCTGTTGATCCAGCCCCAAGTTTACAATCAACAATTATGTGCTTTTCAGGATTGATGTTGGGAATGATCTCTTTAAGAAATGTTCTTGCAGCTTCGATTGCTGTTGTATCAGTTGCTATGACCTTACCCTCGAATTCATTAGTTGCACGACCGTTCAATAATACATAAATAGGAGATATAAGGTCGCCGCCTTTATAAGCTGGTGCAGAGCGGCCAGCAACAACCTCCACCTGATCAGTGTTGTGGTGAAGTATTGTGCCGCATGTATCGTTATATAGATTACACAGTGCACGGCTGACTGTTTCAGCCAGTCCATCAGCAATGCTATCGGGATGACCTATTCCTTTTCTCTCAACTATTTCTATCTCCTGCTGTTCGATTGGGGTTTCAATGAGTCTCTCAACTCTTATATTGCGATCCATAGAATTACCTCATAATCAAATAATTTAAAAACGGATAGAGCTTTTTAGCTATAAGCTTTATGACTTGGGAAAATGAAATATAGTATCCTAATATTATTTCGTTCATTTTCCTTTGGTCTAAATACTACTTATTTTCATATATCAAATCACCATCCATTGATCTTAAAAAAACAATACTAACAATGATTCTAGCTTTAATTTTCGTATAAAATAATCATTTGGAGTTTCTCCCCATTCAAGTTTTAAAGCTCCATATATTCTTGAATTGAACCAATCTTTGATTTCATTACGATATTCATTCATATCACCATTCTGAAATATATATGAACTACCATATGAATTTTGGTTGTTCTAAAATGTATTTTGATGCTCTTATTTGCTATTTTGCACGATTATAACTGCTTATTTCCTTTTTTTGCGTCTTTTTTAACTTTTATGAATAGTCTATCACTTTTTCTGGGTATTTTACTTTCAATACTAAATAAAACCATTCTTTAGAAATTTGCTTTCTTTCCAAATAATCCCATCATCATACCTCAAACAGTTCAGACAATTTCATCTTTGCCTCCACAACTTTTAACCTCTGAAAACCTACTTTCTATTTCTTTATTAATTATTTTTATCTGCAAGCTTTTTCGCTGCATATTCTTTCCAGACATCGTCTGAGTTCTCCCAATCTAACTCTATCTTCACCTTCCGGAAAACAATTTTGCCGCCCTCTGTGGATACCGCCAAATAATCACCTTTATCTACCAAAAACTCCTCTCTTATTGGCTTCGGAAGCGTTATCAAACCTTTTGAAGATACTTTTACCAGCATCTTTGCATCACCGATTGTACCTTAGATTCTAAGAATATAAAATTATTCGTAATAATATATTTCCTCAACCACCCACCAATGCTACTGTTAACCTCCCGAAACGTACCCTTTCCCAGCATCAATCAGCTCACCAAACATCCCGACCTCTTCTGTGCCTGAAAGCTCCCTGACCGCCTTTGGATACCAGCCCGAAAGCACACTCTGTCGCTTTTCCATAACCTTATCAAAATCCGCAAGAACTATCTCCCGCCTCGCCTTCTTCTCTTTTATCCGCTCCCGTAGTGGTATCCTCGCTGCTTTCTCGCAGATGTCAACGATCTCAGCGCTGGCATAGCCGTCTGTCATCGCTGCAAGTTCTGCCACATCCACGTTGCACGGCTTATCCGTTAAGCCAATCTCAAATAGCCTCTTTCGTGCCGGAAGGTCAGGATGTGGGATAAAAACCGTAGTATCAAACCTCCCAGCCCTCCGGAGTGCGATATCAACATCCCATGGGCGGTTCGTTGCTGCGAGAACGAGATACCGTTTCTCTGTACCTTTTGCCTCCAGTCCGTCCATCTGCGAGAGAAGCTCGTTTACAAGACTGCGCTCATGCCCTTCCTGTGATCCTGATCGCTCCCCTGCAAGGGCATCGATCTCATCGAAGAAGATGATCGCTCGCTCCTGGTCTCGTGCAAGGTTGAAGACGTCTTTTATCTTTTTCTCACTTTCTCCGACGTACTTGTCCTTGATATCGCTGATCTTCAGGTTGATGAAGGCTGCATCGCACTCTCCGGCTGCTGCTGCTGCAAGCATCGTCTTCCCACAGCCGGGAGGTCCGTAGAGGAGGATTCCGCCGCCGCCTTTAACACCGAAGTACCTGTACTCATCCGGATACTTGAAAGGATAAACAATCGCTTCTTTGATTCTCTCTTTCACCTCATTCAATCCGGCGATGTCACCAAACCTGATTCTGGGCTTCTCTGCAAGGATGAAGCTCTTTTTTGTCTCTTCTTCTGTCTCTTCTCTGACTTTTCCGCCTGGAGGTGCTATCTCTTTTTGTGGTGTAATTCCATCCGTGAATATTTTTATGCTTCCCTCTTTGATCCCTTCTGCAAGCACTGTAAACTTTTCTGCCCGCTCAATAATCTCCTTCCTTTTAGAAGGGGTGTTATTTGCAAGTTGTTTCAGAAACTCGGCGCACTTGAGATATTCTACCCGGGCTTTAGCCCTATCGCCTTCATTGTAGTATCGCTTTGCCAGCTCATGGCTCCGCCTGAACTGAGCTTTGATCTCATCTCTAAGTTCCATACACACCTTTAGAGCAGTTCTTCTTCCCGATCCTTTGCCACTTTCTCTTTATCCCACTTCGTGTATACCTCATCAGCTTCTGCTATATCTGAGGTTGACCAGAGATCCATAAGCTTACCGGTCTCAGTATCATCTTCAACCTCGCCCTGAAGTCCATACTCGGTATCCATTGTTGTTA
>RXIJ01000034.1 GCA_004212095.1 Methanosarcinales archaeon
CTGACACCAACAAAATCCGAAGCCACTTCAACATATCTATGCTTGATAAAATATAGCCTCTTCAACACCGTTGTATCCTTTTTAAGATGTTTGATGCGTTTGGACAAATCTTGAACCGTTAGATGTCTCTTTATTTGAATTTGTCCTGTTTTTACCATTGGTACGGTGTATGGCATCTATAAATCTTAAATGTTTAGTTCGTGGCTGTAAATGCCAATTACCAGGAAGAATAGAAGCATATCTTTCAGTCGTCAATTTTATCTCTTATGAGCTGATTGCTGCGGTTTTATGGAAAATTGAGAAATATAAAATTGGTGTAAGTTATGAAGAGTTAATAGAAGAAGCAGCTAAGATATACGAAGTGGAATTTACATTAAAAAATTCAAAAATATACAAATAGACACATATTTCAAAGGGCATTAAAAAAATTTTCAAACCATTTGATATTACATCTCTTCAAACATGAATTCTTAATACGTTAAAAATAATTATTTATGTGTGTTAATTTTTTTGAATAGAAAAAACAACTTTTATTTATAATAAAATTGCCTTGCAGGATGTGGATTTTCATACTTTTGTTGCAAATGTTTAGATGAGGCTCAAATATAGTTACTAAAATCGCCGATACACAGGTTGTACAGCACCTTATTATGCCAGTGCCCTTAACCGCGAATACATGGGTTTTGGAGATGCTGGTGTTAGCGAAGTTTTTATATATAAATAAGGAAGTATGAACTTTCATATACTGCCAGTTAACGTTCAACAGTGTGAACGTTTGCTGAACCATGACATATAAATTGTTTATAAAATAGCGTCTTATGATAAATACAAATATAGAAATTAAAGAAGGAATATTATGAGTGCAATGATGGGAATGAATCCTCGAAAAATGAAACAGATGATGAAACAGATGGGAATTGATGTTGAAAACATTGATAATGTGGAACAGGTAATAATCAAAACCAGTGAAAAGAATATTGTATTCAACGATGCAACGGTTAGTATTATGGTTGTGAAAGGCGATAAAACCTACCAGATTACTGGTACACCACATGAAGTGCCTCGCGAGACTGAGATATCAGAAGATGACATAAAACTCGTAGCAGAGCAAACAGGCGCTACAAAAGAAGACGCCTATAAAGTGTTAAAACATACAGATGGTGACATCGCAGAAGCAATAATAAAATTATCTGAATAAGATAATATCATTTTTTATTTTTTTCTTGGCAGGGAAATATAAACGCATTTGTTTATCCTGCACTCGATTGCTTCCGCAATCGAGAATTAAAGGTTACCTGTTATTTTCTGCGAAAGCGAAGTTGTGCAGTGCTTCCGCAATCGAGAATTAAAGGTTACCTGTTATTTTCTGCGAAAGCGAAGTTGTGCAGTGCTTCCGCAATCGAGAATTAAAGGTTACCTGTTATTTTCTGCGAAAGCGAAGTTGTACTGTTTTTATCTATCAGTACATCGCTATATTCTATGTAAAGGTGAACGGTATGAAGCGCACAAAAATTATCTGTACCATAGGACCTGCGAGCAGCAGTAAAACTACGATTCGCGAGATGATTATTTCTGGAATGGATGTTGCACGAGTTAATTTTTCTCATGGAACCCACGCCGAGCATAAAAAAACTATCCAGTTAATACGAAAAACCGCAAATGAGCTTGAAACACAGGTAGCAATTCTGCAGGATATTGCAGGACCAAAAATACGCATTGGAAGAATTGAAAACGAAAAAATCAGTCTTCAGACAGGCAGTAACATTGACATTACTACAAAACCTGTAATCAGTACTGTCAAACAGCTCAGTATTAATTACACAAAACTACCATTGGAGGTACATACTGGCGATGCAATTCTTTTTGCAGACGGTACTATAGAAGTTGTAGTGAACAGTGTTGAAAAAGAAACTATCCATTGTACTGTTATTGATGGTGGAATTCTTACATCCAACAAAGGCGTAAACGTTCCCAGCACTACCATTCGCACACCAACCATTACAGAAAAGGATGAAGCAGATATGCTTTTTGGGATTGCAAATGACGTAGACTATATCGCTATATCCTTTGTTAGAATGCCAGAGGACATACTACAAGCAAAGAGTATAATAACTGGTGCTAATGCAGACACTGCTGTGATTGCGAAGATCGAAAAACAGGAGGCTATAAAAAAGATAAATAAAATTATAGCAGTATCTGATGGCATCATGGTAGCACGCGGGGACCTTGGCGTTGAAGTGCCTCTCGAGGATGTGGCATTGATACAAAAGAAAATAATAAAACTGTGTAACAATTATGGAAAACCAGTTATTACAGCCACTCAAATGCTCCGCTCAATGGTGGAAAACAATCGCCCAACCCGTGCAGAAATTACAGATGTTTCCAATGCCATACTTGATGGCACAGATGCCATCATGCTTTCGGAAGAGACGGCAAACGGCAGCCACCCGATTCAATCAGTAAAGATCATGTCGAGAATTGCACAGGCTACCGAAATCTCTGATGAATTTAAAGAGCAGATGTTTCGCCGCAATCTTGCACCACTTAACAACATCCCGGATGCAATCAGCCAGGCAGCCTGTAATATTGCTAAACATCTGGATGCTTCTGCGATACTTACACCAACAAGCACAGGTAGTACAGCACGATTGGTAGCACGATACCGACCGGCACAGTCAATCATTGCGATGTGTACTATCAGCAAGGTCTACAGGAAGCTGCGGCTTATCTGGGGTGTGCAGTCGGTGATGACTGAGGTAACTGATAACACTGATCAACTGGTGCAAAGTGCAAAGCAGATTGCCAGGCTGAAAGGAATTAAACCTGGCGAGCTTATCGTTATCACAGCAGGCACGCCAACAGGAACAGCAGGCAGCACAAACCTGATTAGGGTAAGTAGGATAAAACCAGTAGATTAAAAGGACTTCATACCAAAAGTCATGTAAACCATATTTTGGATGATTGAACTATATTTGCACTACCTGGGGCAATTTACAGCCTTTTTATAAACTGCACAACTTCGCTTTCGCAGAGATAACCAGTAACTCTCTGCCCACGGTATTGTTATGATTTTAATAGAAATTTTGGTATTCTTGGAATTAACCATTTGATATAATTTTTATATGATAGTTTCATGGAAGGGATTTCAAGGTATTTGTTAATAACTTCATCATTAGTAAAAATTTTTAAAAATATTGAAGGATAACTATGTATTAATTTTGATAATATTAGTGAATATTTTAAATTATCTATAAATTCTGACTTGCAAATCACTTCATAATTTTTTAATGTTTTTAAATCTTTATTATTTAATATTATTTCAGAAATAACTTCCACTGCAATCTGACCAGATCGTATTGCATAAGCAATACCTTCTCCATAAAAAGAATCTACAAATCCAGCAGAATCCCCACTTAAGATAACTCTTGGACTTGTTATCCTTCTTTTGATGCCCCCGGCAGGAATTATGTGGGAATGCAACTTACAATTATTGATAAAGTTATTTTCGTTTAAAAAATCTAACATTTTCTTTTTTGGATGGGGCAAGCTTTTTGCCAATCCACCTATTCCCACTGAAAAATATTTTTCATGTGGAAATATCCACCCATAACCATGTTTGAAACATCCGAAGTGGAGGTCGATAGCGTTATGTATATAGTTATCTATTGCTTTAGTATCCTCTTCAATTTCTGCAACAATGCTTATTGCATATTCATTTTTTTTATCTTTTCTTCGAATTTTATATTTTAATTTGCCATGCGAACCTTCTGCAATAATGACAAAATTCGACTTATACGTGTTATCATCAGTAAAAACTTTTACATAATCCTTATTTTCCAGATAATTAATGATTTTTTCTCCCATTTTTATTTGAATTCCGGTTTCTTTAGCTTTTTCGAGTAAAAAATTATCCAAAACACCTCTACTTGTTAAGACTGCTATCCTGTAATTTCTATGCTGTTCAACAACCCGACCTCTGAAATGAACTCTCGCACCAAATAGATCTCTTTCAATGATAGCTCTGGGAATTTTAAAATCAAGATATGACATTGCTTGTTCTGAGAGGGCCCCGCCACATGGTTTATATCTTGGAAATATTTCTTTTTCGATTAGAAGAGTCTTTAAGCCTTTCTTTCCTGCAATTCTACCAGCAGCCGATCCAGAAGGTCCCCCACCAATAATGATTAAATCATACATAAAAATCTCCTATTAAAAATTTAGGTTTTTAGTACTAAAACTACATATCTGTAATTCTTCATATTCAATCTAACTGACGGCACTCCAAAAACCCTGAGCAGCGCCACATTTCACCCCACATCGTTTTCATGCTTAAAGATACCTTTTCTATTCTTTCCTACTCTTTTTATACCTTATGTATCCGGCAAGCACAAGCAGTCCAGCCGAGAAGAGTGCAATCGTCGACAGTTTAGGTATCTGTGCCATCCGAGTCTGCGTTGTATTTTCCTGTGTTGTTACAATCATCTTGTTTGTCGAAGACGATGTCGTATGCATGGTATGTTTCAGCTTGGCCTTCTGGAATTTGCCAGATTAACGTAACATTGAGATTGCCGCTGTCATCAGTTGTCACGTTCTCCTATTCAGTGGAGGGGTCTTCGCTCGTGTTCAACATTTTACCCTCGTTTACAGGGCTATCCTGTATCCGGATAGTGTAATTCGTATTCGGAGAAAGCCCCTCTGCCTTCACAGAGACATTTTCACCTTGCATGTATTCGTTACGCTCTGCACCAGCAGAATTAGTCGAGATTACTGAATAGACGTTAATTTTGCCTTCGTACACACGGTAATTGTGCTTTGTAATGGTAACGTTCAATTTTCCAACGCTTGGATTGATTGTAAATTCATCCGCCTCCGGTCTTTTGAATACAGACAACCGCATCCTGTACCTAAACTGTACCGCTGCCAGACACATTGATAACAAATGTCTGCTCTTCCGCGGGAATGTGGAAAGGTTTGGCAACAGTGAAATTCTCTGGTACACTGGTCCAAATAAGTAGTTTAGGGTCTCCGAGAATGTTTAAAGCATATTGAATTCACCGCATTGCATTCCCGTCTTCAAGTGAGTCCGGAATATATCGTATCTTTGAGTACGTAACTGCCTCTCCGAGGTTATAGATGCTGTTATTAAATGTTGCATTGAAGAACGTACCAGCCACATCTGCTATTGCCGACGTAGCCAATCGAACCGCCATTGGCGTTATTCATAAAATGCTCAGACAGCGAATCGCTCTCAAAATTATTTGAATAACAGGATGTGCTGTAAAATATGAAATTCTCTAGTGAATTTGCCAGACTGTCTACATCGGAATTGCCAATCGAACCGGAAGCAACACTGATACTTCCGGTGCTGCCGTGCCTGATATGATTGACGATGTTGCACCTTGCATTAAACTTTGCCATTGCAGAACTCTTGTTTAGATTACCGTAACGCTGATACAATTCGGTAATGTTGAAATTATCAGGTATGTAGCTGTCATTGATCAGATCCTTTGTGATGCCGCCATCATTGGCAGCTCCATTAAGATACTCCTCTAAAAACAAAATATTCAATGTGTAATTATCAGAAGGTGGACTCTTCTCATAGGTCAAGGTCTTGTTGACAAACGTCTGTGTTTCTGCGACAGTATCCACTGGCGTCCTTCCAACGAAGACGTCAGGATATAAATCCACGCTATCGTTTACTTTTCCGTAATTTAAATTTCCATTTGCATCCCATGTGTCATCAAGGTTAGAATAATACAGGTCTGCTGGTATTGTTTTATCTTTCCAGGTTTTACCTTCAACATACCTATACCCGTCACGATGTAGAACGATACCGGTATCGCCACCAAGAAGTATCCATTTCGTGCCCCACGCAGTCTTCGCATCTGAGATAAAGTTTCTTATCTTCTCCTTTCTCTGGATTGACTGTAACTGGTGCTGGTGTAAAACGAGGCATGGCGTACGTTACATTTAAAACGATGTGTTCATACAGAACACGTTCTTCCAAAGCAGGTCTGTACTGTAATGGAAACACACGAAAACTCAATATTTTATATTCTCTTAACGACCCTACGTGCATCCTGCCATACAAATTCCCGGGATATGCATCGGAAGAATTGCATACCTAACCTTGCTGAACATGACCTTGTAAAGTGTGAGACATTGCCGGAACTGGTGGCTGGGCTGACAAAATGGTATAGTTCCCTGACAGCAATTTCTTACTGTATTTTACTACCTCGATACTCTTCACAGTTGCATGGGATGGTATGGCAACAAAAATGCTTTTCGTTGAAAGCATAGACTCTCCGATGTTTGTTATAAACCTGCAACCAGACATTGAAACTATATCATAATCGTTGTGTTTCTCAAACTGTCAAAGTGCAGGTCAATTATTATACTGTTAGAAATACTCTGTGCGCGGGTTGCCGATGCAAGCATAACGATTGCAAGAAAAACAACCAGCGCTGTGATTAATATGATTTTGTTTGATTTATTTTTGGTTCTCATATCAATCCAAAACAAGGTGAAACAGCCGTTGTTATTGGCAAATAAGGATGACCAGTGAATCCAGCATCCAAAATTATATCAATAACAATTTTTATTTCTATAAATAAAATATACGGGTGAATTTTACTTGTTGTTATCCACCTCTTCGTAGTCTACATCAACCACCTTTTCTTCATCACCGGTTTTTGTACTTTCAGTTTCGGTTTCTGGTGCCTGCTCTTCCTGTGCTTGCTGTTGTTGTGCCTGTTCCTCCTGTGCCTGCTGGTAAAGAATCTGGCTCAGCGCATGCATTTCTTTTGTAAGTTCTTCTATTGCTGATTTTATCGTGTCTACATCATCGGTTTTAATCGCATCTTTGAGCTTTTTTACCGCGTCTTCGGCTTTTGTTTTCTGGTCTTCTGCAACTTTTTCACCAAGTTCACTAATGGTCTTTTCTGTTGTATACACAAGAGAGTCTGCCTGATTTTTGACCTCTATTAACTCTTTTCGTTTTTCGTCTTCTTTCGCGTGCTCCTCTGCATCTTTTATTTTTCCATCGATTTCGTCTTCCGACATCTTAAGCGGTGCTGAAATAGTCATATCCTGTGATTTGCCTGTTCCAATGTCTTTTGCTGTTACATGAAGTATTCCGTTTGAATCAATATCAAAGGTGACATCTATCTGCGGCATGCCTCTTGGCGCCATTGGTATTCCCACGAGTGTGAATTTTCCAAGTGATATGTTGTCGGCAGCCATCGGGCGCTCTCCCTGGAGTACATGAATATCCACGCTTGTCTGGCTATCTGCTGCTGTTGAGAATATTTCACTCTTCTTTGATGGTATGGTCGTGTTTCGGTCAATCAGTGCTGTCCTGACTCCACCAAGTGTTTCGATTCCAAGTGTCAGTGGTGTAACATCAAGAAGTACTATATCTTTTACTTCACCTGCAAGCACTCCGCCCTGTATGGCTGCCCCAAATGCAACACATTCCATTGGGTCCACACCACTTTCGATTGGTTTGCCTATAACGCCTTCTACAAATTTTTGTACGATTGGCATGCGTGTAGGTCCGCCGACCATGATGATTTTATTAACATCTGATGGTTGTAATTTGGCATCATCAAGAACCTGTGTGATCGATCCTTTACACTTCTCCACCACGTCTTTCACAATTTCTTCAAGTTTTGCCCTGGTCATTTCCATCTCAAGGTGCTTGGGTCCATTGGCATCAGCAGTTATGAATGGCAGGTTGATGCTTGTGCTCATTGCAGACGAAAGCTCTATCTTTGCTTTTTCTGAAGCATCTTTCAGTCTCTGCACTGCCATTTTGTCTTTTCTCAGGTCAATTACGTGTTCTTTTTCAAATTCCTCAGCGATGTAGTTGATGAGTTTCTCATCCATGTCTGTTCCGCCAAGTTGTGTGTCACCAGACGTTGATTTTACTTCGAATACACCATCCCCAAGTTCCATTATGGTTACATCCAGTGTTCCCCCACCAAAGTCAAAGACAAGTATTTTCATTTCGCCTTCTTTTTCCAACCCATAAGAAAGCGAAGCTGCTGTTGGCTCATTGATAATTCGTACCACATCCAGTCCAGCTATTTTTCCTGCATCCTTGGTTGCCTGCCGCTGATTGTCATTAAAGTATGCTGGAACGGTTACTACCGCTTTTTCCACATTTTCTCCAAGAAATGCTTCAGCATCTTTTTTTATTTTTTGAAGGATGAAAGATGAAATTTCCTGTGGTGTGTATTTTTTATTGCCAATTGTTGCTTTATAATCTGTTCCCATTTTTCTTTTAATCGCAGTAATTGTGCCTTCAGGGTTGCTTACTGTTTGTCTGCGCGCAGGCTCCCCTACTAACAGCTCTCCTTTTTTTGTGAAGGCTACAACAGACGGGAAAGCTTTTCCCCCTCCAACCGTGGTCCCTTCTGCACTTGGAATAAGTGTAGGTCTTCCACCTATTAATGCTGCTGCTGCCGAGTTACTTGTACCCAAATCGATTCCTATTATCTTAGACATATTTTTATTTACCTCATATTTATAAAATTAATTTATTCTGAATGTTTTGCAATTCGCACCATTGAATGACGCAGTACTTTTCCATGAAGCATGTATCCCTGCTGCAGTTCTTCAAGTATGGTATCCTCTAAAACTTCATCAGTTACGGTTTGCATCAACGCTTCATGTAGATTGTGGTCAAACTGCTCACCTTCTGTTTTTATTCTTGACAGTCCTGCTTTCGCCAAGATTTCACTTAATTGTTTGTATACAATGTTTAGTCCTTTAGCCAACTCCTCGTTTTTATCATCACTGCAATTTTTAAGTGCGCGACCGAGGTTCTCATAAATATCTATCAGTTCTCTGATAAGTTTTTCATTTGCATATTTGACAAATTCTTCCTGCTCCTGAGATACTCTTCTTTTATAGTTCTCAAACTCAGCCTGAAGCCTTTTTATGTACTCAAGATATTCTGCCTTTTCTTTCTCTGCCATTTTAAGCAACTGGTTTTTTTTGTAGTATTGGTATAGCTTCATAACTGCAAACCTCTGCTCTTAAAACACTCCAAACTGTTCTAATTATATGTAGCCATACAATCTCACGAAACATTTTAAGATGAAGGATTTAAAATGCGTACCCCATATAATACTTACCATCCACGTGTTTGAAGCATCTCTGATTCTGGTATCGTTTTTGTGTCCATCCCTTTCATTGGGTTTCCAATTCCTTTCGAGATCTCTGCAAGCATTTCTGGCTTGTCATAGTTGTTTACTGCTTCAACGATGGATTTTGCCATTTTTTCAGGGTTTTCTGATTTGAAGATGCCAGAGCCTACAAATATACCATCCACTCCTAGCTGCATCATCATTGCAGCATCTGCTGGTGTTGCTATGCCGCCTGCTGCAAAGTTTACCACTGGCAGGCGCTGAAGCTTTGCTGTTTCAACTACCAGTTCAATTGGTGATTCCATTTCTCGTGCTGTTTTAATCAGTTCTTCTTTGTTTTTACCTGCAAGAGCACGGATTTCACCTGTGATCTGTTTTGTGTGACGCACTGCCTCTTTTACATCTCCTGTGCCTGCCTCACCTTTAGTACGTATCATTGCTGCACCTTCGTTTATGCGCCGCATGGCTTCTCCAAGGTTTCGTGCACCGCAAACAAAAGGTATTGTAAATCTTGTTTTATCTATGTGATACATTTCATCGGCTGGTGTCAGAACTTCTGATTCATCCACCATATCAACTCCAACGGCCTCAAGTATTTCTGCCTCTACAAAGTGCCCTATTCTTGTTTTTGCCATCACAGGAATGGTTACCTCATTGATGATTGACTCTATTATTTCCGGATCCGCCATTCGTGCAACTCCACCTTCTTTACGTATATCAGCCGGTACAGCTTGGAGTGCCATGACAGCAACAGCACCAGCCTCTTCAGCAATGTGTGCTTGCTCTTTGTTTGTAACGTCCATTATCACACCGCCTTTCTGCATTTTTGCAAAGCCGCGTTTTATTAATTCCGTGCCATGTCTAAGTTTTTCCATGTCCATAATAAGTACACTGATTTATGATTATACAAGATAAACTTTGCCTTGGAAAACTGCCACGTTACATGATGTTAGCATTGTTTTTGAATATTTGAAAAAACCAGAATTTTAAGCCAACACCAGATGGCGTAACGGTCTCAAGATGCGCTCAAAAAGATCAAGTAGAACTTGATTCAGGGTGCTCTGGTATGTAGAGTTTTTGCCATTCAAAAAAAAACTTTTCCATCCACCAGTTAATATCTTTTTGTCTGACCCTTCTTTTGAGTGCCATAAACCGCTTCCTTTTTTCGTCCTCTGGCATTTCTACCGCTTCTTTTATGCCTTCTGCAATTGCATTTATGTCATAGGGATTGACAATGATCGCCTCCTTAAGCTCCTCAGCCGCTCCTGCGAATTCGCTTAGTATAACCACACCAGTATCCTTTGCAGCTATGTATTCCTTTACTACAAGATTCATGCCATCCATGATTGGAGTGACCAGAACAACGTCTGCCATTTTATAATACTTTACAAGATTGTCAAAAGAAACTATCTGATAAAAATATTTTATCGGGGTCCAGTCGACAGTACTGTATTCACCATTGATACAGCCGACACTTTTGTCCAGTTCATGTTTCATCGTTCTGTATTCTTCAACCTTGGTGCGTGATGGTGTCGCAACCTGCACAAGAGTTATTTTTTCTTTCCACTGCGGATTATCCTCAATGAACTGCTTAAAAGCAAACATGCGTTCGGGAATGCCTTTGGTGTAATCAAGTCTGTCAATTCCAAAAATAATTTTTTCACCTTTAATTTTACTGCGAAGAGTATGCGACCTGTTTTTTACAGATGTGAATTGTTGATAATCTATACCAACTGGAAACACACCAATTTTTACATCCCGGTCTCCATGATGTACGATGCTCTGCTTTTTATTCACCTGGAAACCAAGTTGTTCAGCACATTCAATAAAGTTTTGTGCATAATACTGGGTATGAAATCCTATCAAATCGCTGCCAAGCAAACCATTGAATATCTCATCTCGCCAGGGAATCTTGCTAAACGTGTTCCATGATACCCAGGGGATATGCCAGAAAAAAGCAATCTTATGCGTGGTATTTCGTATCATCGATGGAACAAGGCTTAAATGATAATCGTGTACCCACACAAAAGAGTTTTCTGTTGCAACATCCATGACAGCTTTAGCAAACTTCGTATTAGCTTTAACATACATCTGCCAGAATCGAGTGCTAAACACCGCTTTTTCAGTAAACAAATGAAAAACAGGCCATAGTATTCTATTAGAGAATCCATGATAATAAAATTCCTTCTCTTTTAGAGAAAGCTTTACTCGCTTGAGTGTATAGCACGGTGAGCTGCAAGGTACCTTCACAACATCGCCATTCTCAAAATCAGCCTTACCACTTCCCCATGCAACCCATGTCCCTCCTGTTTTTCGCATCGTTGAATCGAGTGCGCTTACTACCCCACCTATCCCTTTTTTACATATAATCCCCTTTGATGTACGCTCATGGCTGTAAGGCTCTCTGTTGGTAACAAGAACCAGTTCACCAGGAAGTTCTGCTGCTGCCATTGTATACTAATTACTACCTTATTTGTCATAAATGTTGGCTAATCGTTCGTCCTGCAAAGTTGACGAAAGTTTTATCTGTTTTCAACTGTAATAATATTTAGTGTTATTACGGAACGTTGAGAGTTATGGGCATTCATCTTGATCCGTCACTTACCTACATCGATGGCACTAATCACGTGCTTACTGAACAAACCACTCTTTCACAGATAGAGGCTGTTCAGGCAAAGTTAGGAATTACAAATATTACACCCATCACAAATCTTGATAGGGTTGGTATAGATGTGTGCTCTGTCACACGAAAAAACGCAGCCAGGGGAGCAAACTCTGTTTATTCAGGCAAAGGTGCAAGTGCTAAACAATCAAGAATTTCCGCACTGATGGAGGCAGTTGAGCGATGCCTTGCCGAAGCGCCAGGAAACAATGCAGATATAGAGACGCCACACAGTTACAAAGAGAATATTATTGACTCATATTTGAATCTAAAAAAACAAGAAACTGTTCTTAATCCAAACGAGTTGATATTGAATGGAGCAATGTCGCTTAACACGCCACTTGAATGGATGTGGGGCAACGATCTATTTACCGGTGAAGAGATTCTTGTGCCTGCAAATGCAGTGTATCACCCATACGAGCCGCCTATAGGAAGCAATCGCTTGTTTCGAAGTGAAACCAATGGACTTGCTGCAGGTAGTTGCATGGAAGAAGCAGTACTTCATGGACTCCTTGAAGTTGTTGAACGGGACGCTTACAGCATAGCAGAATACACCAAAAACACAGGAAAAAAAATCCTGCTGTCTATAGAGAACGGTGTGCCATACCAGCTTTATAAAAAATTCGCTGGTGCAGGCGTGGATGTGCACCTCTGGCTGCTTCCGGCAGACAGCGGCATACACGTCGTTCTTGCAGCCGTTGATGACGTTGTGTTGAAATATCCAACATTACTTCTTATAGGCGCTGGTGCACACCTTGATCCTGCTGTCGCTGTAAACCGTGCATTAACAGAGGCAGCACAGTCGAGACTCGTACAGATACATGGATCACGCAAAAACAACGAGAGAGACGAGATGCAAGAACGGGTCGGGTACAATGCCATCAAAAACATAAATCGGCACTGGTACCGAAGCAAAGCAGAAACAACCACACTTGATGAGCTTGAAAACCAGGCATCTGACAAGCCATACAACAATATTCAGATACTGCTTAAAAAACTCGCCCCAACATCTGCAAGAGCAATTATTGTAAACCTCAGTAGACCAGGCATCGATATACCTGTTATACGTGCTATAATCCCTGCTTATGAAATTTGTGCCCTTGATTCAACACGCTTTGGCTCACGGGTACGAAATCATATAAAACTTGGTGCGGGGGCACGATGGAAGAAAAAGCATTGAGTGAACCCCCATGATTTTTGCAAGGAGACTTTTCCTGATAAAGTCAAATTGCATGTAGCCAGCCCAGAAACTGCTGTAAAAATAGTATATATTTCCCTCATTATCAATTAACCGGAAAGTGTATGAAAAATTGTCATTGTAAAGAGGGGAAAAACCCCCTCACCCTCTCAAAAAAATCCGCTGTGAATAAAGATAGCTGAGAATAGTATTGCTATCATGTTTACTACTTTTATCAGTGGATTTAATGCAGGTCCTGATGTATCTTTGAATGGATCGCCAACTGTGTCACCAACCACTGCTGCTTTGTGTGCATCCGAACCCTTGCCACCATAAAGTCCATCTTCGATGAGTTTTTTGGCGTTGTCCCATGCACCTCCACCATTTGACATGGTAAGAGCTAAGAGAAGCCCTGATACAATAACTCCTATCAGCATGCCGCCAAGGGCTACTTTTCCAAGTATGAGTCCCACAAGCAGCGGAACTGCTATTGCAATAATGCCTGGTACTATCATGTGTCGAAGGGCTGCCTTGGTGACAATATCAACACACTTACCATATTCTGGTTTTGCAGTTCCTTCCATTATCCCTGGTATCTCTCTAAATTGTCTGCGTACTTCTTCCACTATCTTAAAAGCTGCATCACCAACCGCATTCATAGTTACTGAGCTAAATATAAATGGCAGGAGTCCACCAATAAGAAGTCCTGCGAGTACGAGCGGGTTAGCGAGGCTAAGATCCCCTGGCAGGAGATCTACTTTATGAGTGTAGTCTGCAAACAGAGCAAGTGCTCCAAGGGCGGCTGAGCCTACTGCATACCCCTTTGTTACAGCTTTTGTGGTGTTTCCAACTGCATCAAGTGCATCGGTTGTTTCTCGTACGTTTTCAGGAAGTCCGGCCATTTCTGCAATACCACCAGCATTGTCGGTGATTGGTCCGTATGAATCAAGGGTGATGATCATTCCTGTTACAGAAAGCATGGCTGCTGCTGCAATGGAAATACCATACAAACCCATGCTTGGATCGGCAGCACCTCCTGTCAGGAAAAAGGATGCGAGGATTCCTGCCGAAATGACCAATACCGGAGCTGTTGTACTTTCAAAACCAAAAGCAAGTCCGGAAATGATATTGGTGCCTGCACCAGTTTGAGAGGCTTCTGCTATTTTCTTTACTGGTCTGTATTTTGTAGAGGTGTAGTATTCAGTTATTATGACCATCAATACCATGATCACAATGCCAATTATTGTTGCATAATAAAATTTAAATGGAATTGATAATGTTTGCGTGATTACAAAGAAAGCTGCAAGACAGATGATTGCTGATGCTGCAACACCTTTATAAAGTGCGTTCATGATATTTTTGCCAGCCCCGATGCGGATAAAGAATATCGCTGCAATCGACGCAAATATTGCTACTGACCCGATTGCTAAGGGATATATGACTGCATTAGCAATATCTTTTATGATCAGCGACCCAAGAAGCATTGCTGCAAGAATCGTTACCACATACGTTTCAAATAGGTCTGCCCCCATGCCTGCACAATCGCCAACATTATCGCCAACATTATCTGCAATCACTCCGGCATTTCGTGGGTCATCCTCTGGTATGCCAGCCTCCACTTTTCCAACAAGATCGGCTCCGACATCAGCAGCTTTGGTGAATATGCCGCCACCAACCCTTGCAAACAGACTGATAAGGCTTGCTCCAAAACCAAAGCCTACAATCAGGTCAACCTTTCCCGGCTCTCCACCATATAATAAGTATAATCCACTAACGCCAAACAGTGCAAGACCGACAACAGAAAGACCTGTGACTGCCCCTCCCTTGACTGCTACGCCAAGTGCCTCCTTTAATCCATTTTTCGCAGCGTTTGCTGTTCTGACATTAGCTCGTACTGATACATTCATTCCAATATAGCCAGCAAGAGCTGAAAAAATAGCTCCTATGATAAACCCCACAGCTATTTTAAAACCGTCGTGCTGCTTTAAACCGATGGCAATAACAACAGCAAGTACAACAGCTACAACCGCAATCGTCTTGTACTGCCTGTTCAGATATGCCATTGCCCCCTCCTGAATTGCTGAGGATATTTCCTGCATTCGTTCTGTTCCAGGCTCGTAGCTCAGTACTTTTCTGGCAAACAAGCCTGCAAAAACAAGGCTGATAATACCTGCAACAGGTGCAATATATAACCAATACATAGAATCCATATTTTGTATACCTCTTCAATATTAAACCGCCAATAGATATTCTATATAATAAAAAGCCTTTGGATATTTACAAAGTCTGTGGTGATGGTTTGGAGCGGTCTTTTGATTGTCGCAATCTATATATTACTCCATTATCAGGGCTTGCGTCCTTCAATCACATCATCAAGTTTGTCAGGTACCCGGTCAAGGTTATCAGCTACAGGCATAACCGTGGGCTGCTTTATATCATTGAGCACTCTCTGTCCCTCCCCACTTATCACAAACTGCACAAATTGTGCAGCAAGTTCCGGGTGTGGTGCATTCTCCGGAATTGTGATCGCATAGAAAATCGGTTTACCAACCCGGTCAGTCCCAACTGATGTAAACCGTTGAAATCCAAGCCTGACCATAACTTTTTTGTAGGTATCTTCATATTCCGACGAGCTCAAATCAATTTCATTTGGAAGCTCCAAAAACCGCAATCCATGCTGTTGAGCCACGCTTTTGTATCCAAATATATAGTCTATTTCGTTGAAGTCAAGCAGTGCTAACAACTGCACACTCCCTCCCCTGATAATAATTTTTTTACTTTGGGGCTTGAATATTTCCGGTATGAGCACTATGTAGGTTCCGTTATTTTCTGTTACTGGTATTTCCGGATTGAAATTGCAGGATATTAACCTGTCAAAGATTGTTTGGTCGTTATAGTACAATTCAGCGAGTTGTGCTGTCATCAGGGTTCTGTATCCACATGCATCGAGCATCGGATTTGAAAACCCAAACTTCACATCCGGCCGTGCAAGGATTTCATACCAGTTTGATTCGTTGATTTCGTTTGCATATCTGCTTTCGTTGGTGTATGCAATAACCATTTGATTTCTTGCAAATCGGACGTACCAGCAGCAATAGCTCTCTGTATTATTGCCGGTAGCATACATCAGGTCAGGAATCAGGTTTTCGTCTGCAACCGCGAGCACATCGTACTCCTCATGAATATCTGTTATGTGCCTGATTGCCTGGATGCTCCCGTGCCCTTCGATTCGCACATCAACGTCCGGATGCCTGCTTTCAAATTGATGTTCTATTTCCCCAAATGGCACGATCAAACTTCCGGCATAGATAACATCTAATTCAGTTTTCTTTTGTTCACCTGTTAATACCGTACCAAAAATGATAACAACAATTATCAAAAGAGATGAGAATGTTACCATATAAATTGTTCTCATTTGATCTCAATCCTGTCCACCCATTTAATCCAGTAAGTGCCTTCAGTCATGAGGTTTTCTTCTCCAACTATAGAAACTCTAAAAGGTCTTCCATCATTTTCCGGGAGGAGTTTACCATCTTGCCAATATGTCAATATCAGCTTTAGATCGCCATGTGGAACCTCTCTAAGGTCTTCCGGGTCAAAGGTGTTAAAATCGCATTTTATCTGGTCGTAGTCAAAAACCATCATATATCCATCTTGTGCAGATATCCATACTGTGCTTGACTCGTTAATTCCTCCGACAAGATTGCAAAGGTCTTCTATTGGAACGCCTTTGCATTCAAAGGGGCCATATTTCATACCAACAGTTGAGAAGAAACTCCCGCGCCCAGTATAAGATGGCATTGTTTTAATGTCATCGAATGACAGCACCATTTCTTCATCACCGACGAGTGTCAGGTTCCAGTCGATTTTTTCTTCTGTAACTCCGGGAAAATGCAGGCACCCGGATACAGTAATGATAACACCGATACACGCCATTGCAATTGCTAAGGTTGGTAAAATGGGAACTCTACTGTCTCCTTTCATTTCATACCCTTCCTTAGCGTGTACGCAACCAACAAGAGTCCCTCAATCGCAAGAATGGCATCGAATCCTGGCACTGAGCTTGGTTTTGACTCGGGCATGGATTTTGCAGGACCTCCTTTATGACCAATATATCCGCCGCTATAAATTCTCAGCTCATCCACCCATTTCACTGTAAATCCGCCTGTAGAGGGATACAGTTCATAGAAATGCTGGCACTTCGCAGGTAGGCACTCGTGCATGTCACAGTTTCCAAAAACGTGTTTGCCCTCCGGATTGATAGAATTGTCTGCAAAAAAGACGAGTCGCATCCCGGTGTAGTAATCAGGCGGATAGCCAACGCCTTGCCGTTCACCAACCTTTGTGTCTTCTCCATTGTACCAGCAGAGAACCATTGATCCCTGCCGTGCTTCCGGTTGATAGACATTTGTGTAGCTAAACTCCACGTGGTAGCCATCTGGCGAATGGATCATTACATCATCGCCAGAAGACATTCCTCCAACGAGATTGCATAAATCCATGATATCTGTGCCCTTAACAGCACCCTTATCTTTAAAGTTTGCAGTCTCGTTTGGATTCCATTTATCTCCTTCAAATACTGGTCCCTGGTGGTAGTAATGCGTTACTCCGTCCCCATGAACAGGTAGATTTGCCTCCATCCATCCATAAGTTACATCTGTTTCATTAAGAACGGTTGTCCCGTCTTCTGCATATTTTACCACGTGCACTTCTGTCGTTGGATCCGCGTGAGCAATACACACTGTCCATACCAACAACAGAAACAACGAAATCACAAATATTATTCTTTTATTCATTTTATTGTTTTCCTCCATTTAATCACATAAGCTATTGCCAATAATCCACCTATTGCAAATAACGCTTCAAATCCCTGTACTGATGATGCTGGCACTGGTGTAGCTGTTTGGACGGAAGCTGGTGTTGCGGATGGCGAGGGGATACTGGTTGCATTTGGAGTGGTGGTGACAGTGGTGGGAGGTGAAGAAGGTGCTACCTTTACCTTGGGTGTTTCGGCTGGTGCTGGGCTGGATACCCTCACACTCCCGGTTCCATCCGCATTTCCATTTGTAGCTTTTATCATTGTTGTCCCCACAACATTAGCTCTAAAGAATCCAGTATTATTGATTGTTCCAATGCTTGTATTGCTGGTTGTCCAGTTGAAAGTAACTCCAAACATTTCATTATAATGTTGATCATACGCAATTGCGTTGAACTGCTGCGTGCTGCTGACATTTAGTGTTACTGATGATGGTAAGATATTAATTATTGTCAAAACAGGCTCAGGCAGATGAGTAGGGCTTGGAATTGGCGTCGATGCTGGTACCGAGTTCTTTACTGTTGCATCAACCGTTTTATTCACTGTTCCATTCTCTGCCATTATCGTGACATTGCCGGCTGAGAGTGCAGTAAATAATCCTGAATCGTTAATCTTCCCGACGGTTTCATTGTCGCTCGCCCACACAAAGATAATATTTGGTATTTCTGTGCCATACTGGTCATACCCGGTTGCTGTGAACTGCCGCGTGCCGCTGACATTTAGTGTTACTTCTACAGGTGAAATCTCAATTGAACTTAGTTTAGGGGGGTCCATCGTGCTGTAAATCACTATCTCATCAACGTATTTTACAGATAGCCCTCCCGACGATGGGCGTCCGACATCGTGGTCAGTGTAATTGTACCAGTACTCCGGAGATAGGCACTCGTGCATATCCCAGTGCCCGAATACATGGTCATCAGCAAAGAAGACGAGCCGCATTCCAGTGGGATAGTCCGGAACGTATCCATCATCAGCTCGCCACCATGTCAGTACCATTTGTCCCTGTCTTGGGTCTGGATCGTAGACATTTGCGTAACCAAAGTACTTCCTTAAGCCGTCAGACGCATGGATCATTACCCTCTCACCCGGGGACATTCCATCAACCAGTTCACAGAGGTCTTTGATGTCTGTCCCTTTTACAGCGCCAAAGTCCCTGCTCTCTATATTTGTGGTTTCATTCACATCCCATGGGTCACTCTCGAACTTTTCCCCGAACATGGGTCCCTGGTGGAAGTAATGCGCCACACCGTCGCCTTGTACGGGCAGATTCTCTTCCATCTGTCCATACGTCACCGTTGTTTCGTTCAGAACAGTTGTCCCGTCAGAGGCGTACTTTACCATGTAGACTTCAGTTGTTGCTGCCTGCGCCGGAGGCGTTGAGAGCAGGAGCACAATACCAATGAACAGTATCAATAGCATTGGTATTGTCAATGGCGCTCTTCCCATCCCTTTCCCCCTAACCGGAATCATGCGTAGCTTGCAAGATCATCAGCGCGTCTACCGATGTGACTCGCCCGTCTCCACTCATATCAGCAACAAGATCCGTCTCGATGCCGCCGACTGTCATCTGCAAGGCAAGTGCCGAATCAACAGTCGTGAGTCCCCCGTCATGATTGGCATCGCCACGCAGCATCGTCCTGTTACTGTATACCACAATCCTTTTGACGGTTATGGCACTCGATACGTTTGCTCCGATGAGTCTAAGAGGCCAGTTGGAGCTGTCCTCGTGGATATGTGTGCTATTGAGTGTGTTCGCAACGATGTAGTTACTATTCCTAATCGTGTCTCTGCTGTCGATTGTCACACTGTGTCCATCGCTCGCGATGATCGTAATGTTGTATCCTGCTGCGGCAAGTGTGTCATTGTATGCACCATCTGAGTGTGAGTTCTCATCGTCCACCCAACCACATAGTAACCAGAGAGGCAAGCCCCCCCACGTTCTGCTTTTGCTATCTGTATATTCGGATGCGTGTTCGCCCATCGTACAGGTGAGAGCATTCTCGAAGTAGGACTTGCTGATGGTACCCTTAATAGCACCGTCTAACGTGAGAGTCCAGTCCGCCTCTGTGCCATTGTATATCTTGATGGTGTTGATGTACTTAGTGGAAAGACCCCCACATGAAGGGTACTGGATGTCATCACTCCAGTAGTAGTGCCAGTAATCCTCATCCATGCACTCGTGCATGTCCCAGTTGCCGAAGATATGATCGCTGGCGTTTGCAGTAAAGAAGAGCCGCATTCCATTGGAATAGTTAGGCACATAGCCCTGATCATCTACCCACCATGCGAGGAAAGCCTCGCCCTGGCGTTCCTGCTGCTCAGTCGAGAGTTCGCCGGTGTAGATGTTTTCGTAGCCCAGTTTGGTTTCGTACCCATCGCTTGAGACCAGCTTGATCTCAGTTCCTTCTACCATGCCTCCGACGAGTTCACACAGGTCTTTAACCAAAGTCCCTTTCACTACCCTGTCAATCTTAAAGCCACTGGGATATGTCTCATTCTGACCCCAGTGGTCTCCAGTGAAATCACAAGCCTCAAACTTATAGTGCGTTGTGCCATCTCCGATGACAGAGAGATTTGCCTTCATCCACAGGTAGGTGACATTGGTCTCGTTCAGAATAGTAATACCATCCGTATCGTACTTGATGATGTGGACAGAAGGTACCTCTGTTGACGCACCAAACTCGGTCAGTTCGATCTCTGCAATGTTGCCAACTCTATTTCCACCGGATACTTCACTTCCGACAAGCCTGAGTGGCCATGGTGGAGACGATCCCTCTTTCGAGAGTGGTGTTCCGTTCAGCGTGTCCGCAACGATATACCCGCTATTGCGTGCCACATCTGCGCTTGCGAATTCTTTGGAATATCCATCACCTGCCTTCACGATGATCTTGTATCCTGCAGCAGCTTGTTCGTCGTTGAAACAGTCCGAACCATGAGATATTCGGTCGTCTGTCCAACCGCAGAAGAACCAGAGCGGAACACCTCCCCAGATATCTCCAGTATCGGAATCAGTCCAGGTTACTCCGTGGCAGGAGAGTTCGGATGCAGCCTCGTACTCTGCTTGAGAAAGCACATCGGTGATCTTGCCGCTCAAATTGAGGTTATAGCTTCCGGAGTCGGGTGATGGGGTGATAAGTTCAACGAGGTTAATTTCGGAGATGTTACCAACCTTGTCCGTCCCAGATGTAACGGAGCTACCCACGAGCTTGAGAGGGTGCAAATAATCAAGTGGTGATCCGTTTAAGCTATTTGCCACGATATACCCATTGTTACGGGCAATCTCGCTGCTATTAAAGGATCTGTTGTAGCCATCGGCTGCGATTACTTTGACCGTGTAGTTGGTCGCTGCAAGAGAGTCATTAAACGTCCAGTGACTGCCTGCCTCGAGGTTGTCCACTGCACTACAAAGACACCAGAGCGGAACACCTCTCCAGATATCGCTACCGTCGGTGTAAGTCACGTTATGGTAGCATGAAACAGCACCCTCGAATTCTGCCTGTGTGATAGTGTCCCCAACATCACCGAGCAGTTTGAGTGTCCATCCTTCCGGTGGTTTGGGCAGACCAACGAGTTGGATCTCAACGATGTTTCCGACATGCTGTCCACCAGTAACATCGGCACCTTTGAGGTGGAGAGGCCAGCAAGGCTTCCCTGAGGAGGTGTTCTCAGGAAGTGCTGAGCCGTTTAATTTATTTGCAACGATATATCCATTGTTCCGTGCGATGTCAGCAACATCAAGGGATGTACTCCATCCGTCGCCTGCTATGACTTTTACACTGTAACCCTCAGCAGCAAGCGTGTTGTTGAATGCACTGGCTCCATGCTGTAGTTTATCATCAACCCTGCCCACCAGATACCAGAGTGGAATACCTTCCCACGTTCTGTTCTCGGCGTCAGTATATGAAGCGTTGTGACATGCCATGCCATCTTCAAACACGGTTTTATTCATCATTTCGTTTATTGCACCAACGATTTTAAGATTCCAGTCACCTATCGCTGGGTTCACCGTGATCCTGATGACTGCTGTCGCGTTCTCCGTAGTCTCTTGATCAGTCCCATAGTAGAACTCAATATAATCGCCGTCAGTGATCGGGTTGTTGCTCACGCCGGTGGTGTCAGAGTAGTAGTCCTGATATACGCCATTTAACAGGTAGTTCCAGGTCAGTTTGGGTGTAACGCTATCATTATACTCATACTCCTCGATCCAGTCGATCAGGGCGGTATTTTTAGAATCCTTCCAGCTCCCGTTATAGCCGAATGCGCCGTCATCGGCAGCAACTTCGAGCGCACCGTGAGGCGTGAAGTTGGCAACCTCATGAGGATTACCATCCGTATCATGCCACACGAAGTTACCTTCTTCCAGTACGACTGAACCATCGAAGATTACATCAATTCCGGTTCCGGCATTCGCTGTGATATTAATTACCGCTATGGCGTCTTCAGCCCCATAATCGAGCAGCTTGACATTGCCGTAGAAGTAGTACACTACGTCGTTGTCCTGAAGTTCATAGACGTTCAAGCCCTCGGTGCTGGGATTATTCCAGTCATCCAGGACGTTGCCGTTTACCGAGCAACTCCATGCCCACGTTACAGTATCATTTGCCTTGTTGTAACGATACTCTCCAATGTCGTCAACCATCAAAATGCCTTTATCAGCGAACTTCTTATCGGTGACGTTATAGTCAAATCCGCCGGCGGTCGCTGCTGCATCGAGAGCTCCCAGTGGCGTAAGCTGTTTTACCTCGTAATCGACCCCTGAATCGTAAGCAGTTAAGGTGAAGTTCCCTTCCGTGAGTGTGACCTCACCGTCGAAGACTGCGTCTATTGTAGAATATATCGCTACATTAGAGACATCCCTTACGGATAGTCCATTTGAGGAGGGGTAAGTGCCGCTGTAATTGTACCGATATTCAGGAGCCATGCATTCGTGCATGTCCCAGTTGCCAAAGACAGTATCATTGGCAAAGAATACAAGTTGTATCCCGTCGCTATAATCGGGGACGTGAGCCCCATCTTTGTACCAGCAGAGAACCATTGGTCCCTGTCCCTGTTGCGGCGAATAGACGTTCTCGTAGCCGAAGTATTTGCTAAACCCGTCAGATGCAATGATCTTTACCTCATCTCCTGTTGACATGCCTCCAACCAGTTCACAGAGGTCTTTAACGTCTGTTCCTTTCACATGACCTTTGTCCTTGATATTCATTATTTCGGTTGGATCCCAACAGTCTCCCTCGAAAATAGGTCCCTGGTGGGAGTAATTTACACCATCGCCCTGCACTGCCAGGTTCGCCTCCATCCACTGATAGGTTACCGTAGTTTCGTTCAAGATTGTCGTATCATCTGAAGCGTACTTTATTATATTCACTTCAGTTGTGGCTGCTATCACAGGCACTGCCGAACTCAGTATTACAATGCATAATAGCATTGCCAGTATCACACCTTTTCCTGTATCTTTTCTCATCTTAATTACCTCTTAATATCATATTTTTCATCAAGTTTATTTATTCCATTTTTATAATATTTTTAAAATGCAGGTTTCACAATTCAGCCTACGAATAGCCGTATCTTGTTGCAGCCAAAAACAGAATCGTTGTCGTTGATTCAATGTTTTTGGTTACAGCACCTCATCATGTTAGCAAAGACATAACACATTATTTATAAGTGTTTTGAAGATGCGCAGCATATATCAATGATTAATATAAATCTATACTAATCAATATTTCAAAAATATACTTTAAACACAGGTTTGTATAGATTGTACTGATCTTCTCTGCTTTTAGATAGCTGGGAACAATATTGTGTCTGTTTCTTGTTCACCCTATATGCAACAATCAAGAAGGAAGGTTAGATTCATTGCTCGGTTCCACACACCGGTTGCATCCAGCACGTCCACACCACTCACATGACACGTCGCTGCAGATCCCGTGTGCTTGCTCAAGGACAACGGTCTCGAATACCGTATCCGGTGGATAGATGTGTGTAACCACTTTGTTATCTTTTGATACATCTGCAACTTTTATCACTTCCATTGTCGCTTTATCCCCTTCTATCGTAATTCTGGCGTATCCAAGCGCATGTTCAAAGCTGCTCCGGTAGCCCTGTATCTTCTCAGATGCAAGAGAATATAATGGTGCGCCCCCACAACCCAAGACCACGTACTGGATGCCACTTTCCTCGTATCGCTCGTAAACGTGCACATGACCGTTGAATACCACATCCACACCATTGTTTATGAAAATATTTTCCCACGCATCGTTTTTCCAGCCGCCCAAATGTCGTTCATTTGAACTGTATATCGGATGGTGAAACGACACGAATTTCCAGGTTGCACTCGTATTAAGGTCGTTTTGTAACCATTCCGTTTGCCCAGTCGTGTGCGGCGATGCCCAGTCGTTGTCGTCCAGCACAGTGAAGTGCACGTTTCCGCAGTCGAAAGAATACCACCCCAACATTCCAAAGGCATCGTAATAGTTCGTGTGATTATATTCATGATTCCCAAGCACTGGATACAAGGTGGTATTTGCCAGCATCGTCCTGCCGGCATCGAAGAAGTCATCCCATTCATCCATGTCGTTTCCACTGCAGACAAAATCTCCTGTATGTATTACAAATGAAATATTTTCCTCTTCTGCAATACTGTCTGCAACGAGTTTGTGTCTCTCCATTTGCGTGAATAAACCAGTCTGCTCTCTCGTGTCCCCGTAGACTATGAAGGTGAATGAACCATTACCATATGTCTTGAATGTGCGGTCGCCTGTAGAACCAGTCCCAACTGTTACCTGATAGTGATACACCGTGTTCGGGGTTAAATCTCTTATAACAAGATGATGTAGTTGTTTATTTTCGGTATCATTAATTATGTGGTCGTATTCACCGTTCTCAGCATAATATTTCTCTATCGCGTACTTAACTATTCCCAAAGTCACATCTTCTGACTTCCAGTTAATAGTTGTTGAGTATGCAGTGGTGCCTGTAATATAAGGGCCCCATGAAATGACTGATGACGGCGTAGACAATGTTCGCGGAAGTGGCTCAGTGCTGTAAATCGTTGGTTTATCAACGCATTTTATAGATAGTTCCTTTGGAAATGGAATACCTGGCTGATAATAGTGCCAGCAGTTTTCAGCCACGTATTCGTGCACATCCCAGTTACCAAACATATTGGCATCTGCACGGTGTTGCCGCGTAGGAACCATTGGCATCTGCCAGGGTTGGTAACTGTGGCCATAGATGTTATCCCATGCAAACCACCTGGGGAAGCTATCAGATGCTTTAATCTCTGCTCCATCGCATAAGAACATTCCATCAACAAGGTCACACAAACTCGTAGCGTTTGCCCCAACAATCGGACTTTTATTCTTGAGGTTTAGAGTCTCATTAGTACCCCACAGATTGCCCAAATCAAAGCTTGGCCCCCGATAGTAGCGGTTTGCCAAATCATTACCATGAATGGGTAGATTTGCTTCCATCCATTGGTACGTTACATTTGTTTCGCCCAGTGTCAAACTGTCCATATCATACTTTATTATGCACGCACCAGTTGCCGGATCACCTGCTTCTACAGGCAGTACCAAACACAACATCGCGATGCACAGCAGCATTGCCTGTATCATATTTTTTCCTTAATCTTATTTATTCCACCATTTCATAATTTAGCCTGCACACAATTTTATCTTATCGCGGTTAAAAACGGAATCGTTATCATTGATTTGATTTTTGACCACAACACTTCGATATGTTAATATAGACATAGAATATTATTTATAAGTATCTCGGAAGTATACAACACATATTAATTATTAATATATAATAATTTTAATGTCGTTGGTGATTTCTGCCAATAAACGTGGGACACTCATGTCTGAAAGATGCCAAAAAAAAACGAGTAGCAGTGGCTAAATTTATCATGGTGCCTAACTAAAATTAATTAACCCGAACCGGAAAGTCACCAGAACCAACCGCAGAGAGCAATTTCGCCTGTGTCGTATTCACCTCTTCAAGTACAAGGCTAACCTGCTTTGTATCCTTAGGTCCCACACAAGAGAAACTTTTAAGTAGTGTACTATAGAAAGGGATAGTGAAATAAAACTATCCGATTATATAAAGAAACTCGGAATGGATTACTAAACCGTCTGGAACTGGTACAGGAAAGGAGTTAAAAGATAGAGATAGTACGGAAGAGTGTTTGTTCTTTAAAGTTCGCAACGAACAGCAAACAGAAAATGATGGATGGTTTTCCATGAGATGTGTAACTATAAAAACGGCCAGCACTTCCAAACCAGCGGGGGTAGCCAAGCGGTCAACGGCGACAGGTTCAGGGCCTGTTCCTTAAGAGGTCCGAGGGTTCGAATCCCTTCCCCCGCACTTTATTGGTTAGGTTAACAGCAATATCCTAATCAATCTTTGTAACATTTGAAGGTTAGCATCTATCCACAGATCAATCTTACTTGTGAGCCTTTTTTTACACTATATCAGTCTTCTTTTAGCTTGAATGTCTCCATGCTGTGTTCTGCCTTACGTCTTTTTCTTATAGATACTTCTTTGATATGATCGAGATCGCTAAGTTTCTTTGTTGTTATAACTCCGCTTCCCTCCAATCCTGAAAATATCTTTTCTCCTATTTCTGTTCTGATTATAACAGTTGACCATCCATCCTCAGATCCTTCGCATCCTACTGATATGTCAGCCAGTTCACTGGTATAATCCTCGCAGACAAGACAATGTTTTGGAACCCAACCACTTGTCTCTGTAATAGGGAGGGACAGTTTGTTCTCTTTTGTGTATGCATTAAAAAAATTCTTGGAAACACTGATTTTTGTTATTTCAGTAATGTCAACACTATCCTCTTCTATTCTTTTGCGCATCTTCTCATATTCAAAATTCTCCCTGCAGAAAAGACCAACTAATAGAGTTATTGCAGGATAAAGCTCGAAATTTATGTACTGAAGATGCCTTGTTGATCTAATGTGGCAAGGTGTTCCAACGATGCATACACGGTCGAGTGTTTGATCGATAACAGCTGTTCTGATCTTCATCAGGTTTGGCGTAGTTCCATACTTAGTTCCCGAAGCTTTGACAAAACCATCAAATGTTGTTGCAACTGTTGGCTCAGGCTTCCACTTATAACTTTCTGCAAGTATGGCGCCGTCTATTATATCTGCATTCAGAACGTATCTCAAAATTGCTGTTACGATCCCACCATCCTGTGATTTTGAGAGAATTTTCTTATCGTTTACTTTTGCTTCAAAAATATTTCGGTATATTCCGATAACCTCTTCTTCTCTCCTTTTTCTCCCAAAGATCATCTCTTCTATCTTATTTTCGTTAAATCCAGTCTTATAACATGCATGATAGCAGGTCTCGCAGTCTTTGCATGCATCTTTTTTTTCTGGCCTTTTCGGTACTCCATTAATCCATTGAAGGTGATTAAGTGGGCATGAGGCAATGCATGCACCACAGCATGTACATATCCCACTTTCTATCACCTCTGATTCAAGCTCTTCGTATGCAGGCATGCATTTTACAACCCAAGTTCATTTAACTTTTGTTTTGAAGGGTATCCATCTTCATCATAGCCACGTCTCTCATAATACATTGTAAGCATGTCCTCTAATGGATGCACTTTTCCTTTTGCAGGACCTTCTGGCATCTCTTCTATTAAAAATCTCTCAGGCAGTTTGTCGTCCTTTCGGTCAAATCCTTCTCGCTTGTTAAACAGCCTCTCCAGTGCAAATATTCGCTCACCTGTCTTTAAAAACTCATCTTGTGTGTACCCATCCCAACCAGTCACTCCTGCGATCATGTTTGCATACTCATCAGCACCTATCGCGAAGGTTAAAAAGAGGCAATTGCTCGACGAATCAACCGCAGAAGTGAGGTTTTGGAATAGTATGGTAAGATCCACTTTGGCTTCGCTTGCATCAACAGGGTCAACTTTTAGTGGCGACCCGATTATCTCAGCTGCGATCGTGTATCCGCTGACATGACATGCTCCACGGTTTGCAGTTGCATAGTTTAACCCAATACCAAAAGCCCCTCTTGGATCATAGGCAGGAAGCTCCAAACCTTTTACCTGCATCGCATAGTACTCTGATTTTTTTCCTATTTTTTGAGATGCAAGCTTTGTCCCATCTGCAAATACATCCAAAAATCCCTCTCTTTTTGCAATCAGCTCTACCATTTTTATCATAGCATCTGCATCGCCAAAGGACAGTTCAAAGCCAAGATCATCGATTGAGATAATCCCTTTCTCGAAGAGTTCCATTGCAAAACCTATTGTTGAGCCAGTTGATATTGTATCAAGACCGTACTCGTTGCAGAGATAGTTTGCTCTTGCGATAGCATTTAGGTTATTCACACCACATTCGCCGCCAAATGCCCAACTCGACTCATATTCAAGGCTCTCTCCTTCTGTTCCAGCATATTCACCGCTTTCTATTTTTATCCAACGACCACATTCCGTGGGACATTCATAGCATGCTTTTTTCTCTTTCATTATTGTCTTTTTTATTTGCTCACCAGATATGAGATCTGCATCCTTAAAAACTCCAGTCTGGAAGTTTTTTGTTGGGTATATTCCGGAAGCATTCATGATGTTGGTGAGCACAGCTGTTCCGTATGTATTCAGTGCTCCACCCTCTTTCATAACATCATTTTCTGAAATTAGCTTCAACACTTTGTCTGCAGCTCTTCTAAAAACGATAGGTTTAGCAACCTCTACATCCTTTGTGCCTTTTACCACGATTGCTTTAAGATTCTTACTCCCAAAAACAGCACCAAGACCAGTCCTTCCGGCAGCACGGTACTTCTCATTGATCACTGCAGCCATACGTGATTTTTTTTCACCAGCAATGCCTATTTGAAGTACTTTTGCTTCCTCATCAGTTTCTGCTCTGATTCCATCATCCACTTCACTGACAAGTTTGCCCCAAAATTTGCCTGCATCCCTGAATTCGACGTTTTCATCATTTATTAAAATGTATGTTGGATTTTCAGCCTTTCCTTTTACCACAATTGCATCATATCCACATTTTTTAAACTCGGTAGCCCACGTACCGCCTGCACTTGCAAACGTTAGACCACCGGTTGCTGGACTTTTTGAAACCACTATGTGCCTTCCGCTTGATGCACTCTTCGTTCCAGTAAGAGGCCCTGTTGCCACTACGATGATGTTTTGTTGAGATAATGGTTCTACATTAGCCTGCAGTTCATCGTATAATATCTTTACTCCAAGACCTCTTCCGCCAAGGAACATTCTTGCAGTTTCTTTATCGATTTCTTCTTCTTTACACGTTTTTGATGTTAGGTCAACTCTTAGTATTTTTCCTGACATTTTTATCACAGCATACAGAAGTCTTCTATTGTTTGTATAAAGATGTGTCGTTTTTGTAGTATCCGAACGCTTAGAAGACATTCGCACATCCTCTATGGATTCTTATTATTGTACATTCTCTGTTTGGCTATTCAGACCAGCAAAAGGTTTTAACTGATAAGCGATGAATTCGTATTCTATTACATTGAACATTCGAGAATTATATGAAGTCATCCATTGAAATCGGGAAGATAATTGGAATTCCAATAAAACTGCATATCACATTACTGCTTGTGCTCCCATTTTTTGCATACATCTTTTCAGTGAACGAACAATTCGGTTTTGGCGGCGTACCATCTCAAAGCCTTCAATATGGATTATCCATTACTGCAACACTCTTCTTGTTTCTGTCTATTTTGTTGCATGAACTTGCTCACTCTTCTGTTGCCATACATTATGGTTCAAAAGTGGACAGTATTACATTATTCCTTTTTGGTGGTGTTTCATCAATGGGCGAGATGCCGCGAAATCCGGTTTTTGAGTTTAAAATGACAATTGTTGGGCCGCTTACAAGTCTTGCTTTGGGTATTGTATTTCTTGGTATTGATAAAATACTCGGCATCTTCGGTAATAACGTATATTATTTCTTTGGAATACTTGGAATTATTAACGTGGTGCTCTTTGTTTTTAACATGATTCCAGCATTTCCAATGGATGGCGGCAGAGTGCTTCGTGCATGGCTTGCAGGTCGTATGAGCTATATTGAAGCCACAAGAAAAGCGGTTTCCATTGGCCAGATTCTTGCTATTGGCATGGGAATTCTCGGGTTGTTAGTAATCAACCCATGGCTTATTTTAATTGCCTTTTTCGTATATATTGGAGCAGCAGAAGAGGGAAAATCTACAGAGATGTCAGTCACGCTTGAAGGCATTAAGATATCTGATTTAATGAGCGATGAAGTCATTTCTGTTCCACCATCTTTGAACCTGAACGAGCTTGTGGATGTGATGTTTGAAAGAAAACACATGGGCTATCCAGTGGTGGAAAATGGCAATCTACTTGGTATTGTTACTTTTACTGATGTCAGTCATGTTCCCTCCCAAAAACGTGGTGGAGTTGTGGTTGAAGAGGTAATGACCAAAAATATCATATCGTTGCATCCGGATGATCCGGCAGAAAAGGCTCTTAAGTTATTATTTACACATAACATAGGAAGACTGCCGGTATTAAGTGGAGAGCGACTCGCAGGCATTGTTTCTCGAACAGATCTCATACGCTCCATCCAGATTTTTGGTGGTAAACTTTGATAGAGTACACTGTAAGTGTAACTGCCAGGCAGGAAAAAGGCATCGTTGTTGTTGGAACAGCGCATGTATCAGAAAAAAGCATCAACGAAGTCAATGAAACAATAGAAAGAGAACATCCGGATATTGTTGCTATTGAACTCTGCCAAGGTAGATATGAAGCTCTTGTAGGTAAACAGGAAGTAAAAGAAATACCTGTCCGGGAACTACTAAGTGCAGACAAGTTTCACTATTTTTTGATTCACTGGCTGCTGTCATACGTGCAAAAAAAGATTGGGGCCGAAATGGGGGTAAAGCCTGGAGCTGAGATGCTTGCAGCTATTGAAAAAGCAAAGCAGATTGAAGCAAAAATCGCACTGGTGGATCGAGACATTCAGATTACTTTGCAGCGACTCTGGTCAAGGATGACGCTATTTGAAAAGGCAAAAATAACGTTTGCAATTATTGCAGCAGGTCTTGGGATTGGTGGAACAAAAGAGATAGATATCAATACCGTAACAGATGCTGATATAGTAACCCAGCTTGTAGAGGAGCTTCGAAAATATGCACCGTCTGTCGTAACAGTGCTCATTGATGAAAGAGATGCCTATATTGCAAGAAATCTTTTAGATATCTCACACGACGGGCATGTAGTAGCAGTGGTGGGGGCAGGGCACAGAGCAGGCATACAAAAATATCTCGAACATCCTGAAACACTGCCGGCTCTTGATAGCCTCACCACTTTACCAAAGAAGCGATTTAGTATCATCAAAGCTGCAACAATACTGATTATTATAACAGCAATTTTTATGCTTGCGGCGATGATTATCTATGGGCAAATCTCTCCTACAACCATGCTTACAGCCATTGCCTATTTATTTATCACACAGGGCGTACTATCAGCAGCAGGGGTAATTATAGCAAGAGGGCATCCGTTCTCTGTGCTTACAGCCCTATCATTGGCATGGTTTGGTTTCATTCATCCATTCCTTGCTGTTGGCTGGCTCGCTGGACTTGTGGAAGCATATTTTAGGCCACCTACGCATAATGATTTTACCACATTAGCCGAAGCTTTAAGCTTTAAAGAATTGATGAATAACAAACTATTTCGTGTAATCATTGTAGCAGCACTTGCAAACATTGGGAGCATGGTTGGAACTTTTGTAGCTATACCTTTGATGGTACACTACCTTGGCATACCAGACCCTCTTGAAATCATAAAATTAGCACTTGAAAATGTATTAAAACTTGTATAAGTATCGAGCTGAATCAAGATAGCCGTCTTCTTCCGGTTTCTCTGTTTTTATGGATATGAGGTATTCAGACATTTTCACCACATCAGCTGTTTTTGCACCGCCAGTAATCGCTTTTTCGTGTGGGTTTTGGCGATGTTTCACATTCGGTTTGCCTTCGCATGTGTGTTAAAATTGAACAAGCTCAACTATAAATATATCACCCAGCCGTCGCCTGTAGAATTATTAATGCATCGAGGGATGTGACCTTGCCGTCGCCACTGACATCAGCAGCATCGTCGAACGAACTGCTACCGGTGGCTATTTCGAGAGCGATCGCTGCATCTGCTGGTGTGAGCGTGCAGTCACAGTTGAGGTCGCCTCTTATCGTTGGCACAAACCCTGTTTCATCCATAGCGTATCTCACGTACGGATTTTGCATGAATTCACGCCACACTATTCCACTACGATAATTCTCAATCATGAGCATGATCGCACCCTCATCAATTCCGATATACTCATCAGTCCGCCACGTCTGGCATCCGCTGAGAGAAACATTCGTATCAAGATTGAACGCATCCTTAAAACCGTATTCACCCCATATTTTACCGCCATAAGTTTCGTACATATACCGCAAAGCAGGAATTGCAATATCAGGCGCTAACGCAACCGATCCTCCAGCTCCAGTCGGTGGGATGGTTCCATCGTGCCAATAGCAAGGACAGCCCCCATAGCCAGTATACCCGCCGGGTCCATCACATGCAGTAAGTCCCCAGCAGTTCTCGCCATAAGTGGCATACACATTGCTGTTATCTATGCAGAACAATCGGTTCTCTCTGACTGCGTTTATCGAGTTCTGCCAGTAGTTCGTATAACCATCGTGTTTACACCTGAAATCAATCCAACAGTGCGAATACTGATAGGTGAATAGACTTCCTGTATAGCAATAGATAAAATTCTCACCATCGCAACCGTCTGATGCACTGCATGGCAATTTAAAGTCGTCCATGTAAATAGCAGAACCGGATGTGGACACATTGGTTCCTAAAATGGCAACTGTGAATCGGTTGACCTTCGTCTTATCCAGTACACCATCCTGCATTGTCAATTCCCACACTCTAAAGGATGAAACTGGTATATCAAGTTCATTCCAACCCATCCAGTTCAAAGGCAATTCGTATATCCAGTATTCATTGCCATAATCTTCTTCGATCTTAATTCTCAATGTATTACTGGAATTATCACCATATATCCACAGATTTACACTATCGTAGTTAGCCCATGTACTTTTTTGCAGGTAGGCTCCGCATCGTTCTCCACCAGCACCATCGCCGGTGTTATAGCCAATCTTCATCGAATAATCCCCGATTTTGCTATTGTTCGAGCGCGATATATCGATGGATGCACCTGAACCTGAGTCTACAAATGTTACCCAAGCACTCACATTATTATCTTCAAAATCGTCCACCATTCTACCACAGTCTTTTCCGTACGTGCTTGCCCACGCATCCCAACTCCTTTTCGGATCCGGAACCGGATGGGTTGGCGAGCCAATAGCCAAGAGGTACATAATCATTGCTTCATTATAACCACGCCAATAGTCCGGTGATAAGCCCTCTTCAGGAGTCCATTTCATTGCAATCGTATCAGTTCCGTTGAGCATCCACGTCCAGTTAACTCTTTCATAGAGTTCGTTTGACAGGCTCTTTATACTCTCATTTTCTTTAAAATGCTCGCCGGCATGTAACACTCCTGTCATCAGGAGTGCGGTGTCAATGGATGATACCTCACAATCCCATTCACGCTCTCCAGTGCTCATGTTAATCCAGTGATAATAAAAACCTTCTTTATTATACAAATTGTTGAACGTTTCAAGCGTGGTTAATATCCGGTCAGATGCATCCGTGCTATTTACCCACCCTCTGCTTTCTGCTATACATATCGCTGAGAGGCCAAAACCCACCGACGCGATACTGCAAGGGGAATCCAATGTGCTTCTATCCCTAATCAAACCGTTTGTTTGGTTTACTTCGCTCCAGAAATAGTTGAAAGTGGCATGTTCTACCATCTCAAGAAAATCATCGTCTGATACGGGCATGTCAGACAATTCCAGTTTGATGTCATCCACGTAAATGGTGGAACCGAGTGGACTGTTTCCGGATACGACCAGTGTAAATCGATTTATCTTCGACTTATCATAGATACCTTCTGCTGCCCCCCCAGCAACAAAGGATGAGAGTGGTATAACGAGTTTTTTCCACCCACCCCAATCTATAATTGATGTGTATCTCCACCATTCTTCGCCATAAGCTTCCTCAAGCTTAATTTCCAGTGTATTGCCAGAATTGTCACCACACACCCACAAACTCACATTGTCATAATTTACCCATGTATCCATCTGCCTGTAAACGCCGCACCAGTTTGTTTCATACCCACTTATGTTGTAGCCGATCCTCATCGAGTAACTCCCAGATTTACTGTTATTTGAAAGTGACCGGTTGATGGATGCGTTTTGGGTTGCAAATAGAGACCAATCACCCACGTCAGTATCTTCGAAATCATCGATGATGGGATTTGTCATGTCCGCTTTCGTGAGATATTCCTCGCTATCTGATAGGTCGTACTGATTGGAATATGATACAGGTGGAATCGCTGCCATTTGCAGGATCGTTAATGCATCGAATAGGGTGACTTTGCCGTCGCCATCATTTTCGACAATGTTATTATTAATTATAGGATTATTATTGCTGCTCCCAATCCAAATTCCACTATCGTGATTCAATGTTATCGTATTATTGATTATGTCACATGCATTATTTTCGATATAGACTCCGTAGTCTCCATTTCTTATCGTGAACCCATCAATTGTGACATTATTAGCTGTTATATACGCACATTTACTTCTTCCCAAACCGAGTATATTTGAGTTTCCATTCTCCCCAACAAGTATCAATGATTTGGAAATTGAAATACACTCATAATAAGACCCGTTATATACAAAGATCGTATCGCTTTCGTTTGCCGCATTTATCGCATCCTGAATATTTGTAAAATCCGCGCCTCCACTATCACCCACATACCAAATCTTTCCTGATGCTGCTCCAATAAACAACAAACTTAATACTGCCATTACAAAAAGAACATCCATCAACTTCCGTTTCAAAGCATTTTCAATTACCATCCTCATATCTCCTTTAGAAGCCGTCAAATTAGCTTTTTGACTTAAAACTCTATCTCTTTTTTGAGTATGACTTGATTTACAGGCATGCTGCACCCTACCGACAGTTTTAGATAGTTTGCCAAGTCTGCCTCTTATGGCAGAAATTTCAAAAGTTTTCAAAGGAGTCTCTTTTGCAGACTCGCTTGAAAACTATTTTGCTTTAA
>RXIJ01000013.1 GCA_004212095.1 Methanosarcinales archaeon
TAGAATTCGCATTCCCACAACGTTTTTTCGGAATGCGGCGTATCTCTCTTTGGAGATAAGTTTTCCAAGGTTTTTAACGAAATGGTAGTGACATATTTGCTGTTTCACCCATGGAAAAACCTAGGTTGCAGCATCACGAATTTGTTTGCTCATATCTCTAACGATAACGATTGGAGCCCCGTATAATGAGTTTATCGCTTGCAGAAATGCCTTTAAGTACTTTTTACTTTCCGTTGGGATAATCCGGGCATCCACAGTGATCCCAGTTTCACCTTCTTTTGCCATAAACACGATTTCGTTACCTGCCTCTCCGGTTTAGTCCAGATGAATCCTTACACCACCTCGTTTTTCAGAAAGGAATTTTATTTGAGGTATATGTCTTTTATGAATGGCGTAAAACCTTAGCATAAACTCCTCACACAGGTTGGAAATCTCGCCAGTTAATATGCGAATTCCCCTCGCTGAAAGAAAATATTCCGGATCTCTTTTTGTTGATAGTCGAAATACCACTGCAAAATACCGATTGCGATCATTACTCTGCTGTCGAAGTTGCGACCAGCAGAACATATCCGATTAACGATTGAAACCAGTGGGTCGTCGAATGAACTGTGTTCCTTGCAGTAGCTGAAACGAATATTGAACCTTACCTCACCTGACAATGTTTTAACTATTCTTTTGTCGGTTTGTTTGATGTAGAGTCTTTTTTGCAGATGGGGTATCTGTCTTAGATTTTTTTGGGTTGTTCGGGTAAAATAGGTAAATACAGAACGTTTTTTTTTCAAAAATCGTAGTTGATGCCAATGCGTTCCACGGAGTCGCGTATGACCGGGTGCCTCACACCCTCCAGCACTCCAAAGACCTTGTTTGGAGCTAAATCCTCCTGTATTAGCCAAACTGCTAAATGTGAGAACTGTGCATTATTTATTGGGAAATTGGCTGGAAAAGACGGATCAGCACCTATAGATCAAATGTGTCGCTGGACAACTTTCCCATCAACTTGGACAGATTCCACCTAAGCGTAATAAACCCTGGTTTCTCCGTTTTTGTTGTGACGAATGATCTTTCGGATGTAGCTCATAGTGTAGTGTAACGTTCCACTACAATATACCACTACTGCTTTTCGCAAAGAACATCTATTCAACCGATATTGGTAAAATGAGGTGATATGAAGGGATTTCAGTGATCTAAAAATTCAACCTCATTTTGACGCCATAGTTTTACATTGTAAAATAAAACAGGAATGTTATTTGGTAGATAAGAGATTTCATAAGTATTTGTATAGTAAATGTTATAGAACCAAAAGAGGTGAATCAGAGATGTTGTTTATAACATGTGTGAAAGTTAACCCCGGCATGATGGATAATGCAGGAGACTTTGGTGATAAAATACTTAAAGAGCCTCCAGAGTTTGGTAAAGAAAAGCGCACTTTTGTGGGTATTCTTGGTGACAAAATAATAAAAGAAGTACCAGAAGACATCAAGTTCCTGCACGTGTATCATACTTTCGGTAGATATGATGCAATATGGATATATGAGGCAGAAAACCCAAAAATAGTAGAAGATTTTCTTCATAAAACAAGAGACGTTTCAACAACTGAAACATGGCTTGCCATCGACCGGAAGATGTAAATAAAAAACCATTCAAAGCTCTCTATATCTAAAGTGAGAATTCCACCTAATTTCCGCTTTGCTTAAATGGATTGTACCATCGGCGCAAGTTGACAAGTTTAAATTCTCACTCTCTCCTGATTTCTTTTTTTATATTAACCCCTCCCTCAGATAAATAACTCTATCAACGTATTACTTGTGCCATTCTTCGTGTGTGACCATGACTATTGTCTGACCTAAGCCCTTATTCAGTTCCTTGAATAGCTCCGGAATCTGTATTGAGTGCTGTGTCCATGTTTGCGCAAGGCTCGTTTGCAATAGAAATCTTCAAATAATAGGGTATCCTAATAGCAAGTCATGCTATCTAGAAAAGTTGAAGATTACCTTGAAGCAATCCTTAATATAATAAATGAACATGGGTATGCCAGAGTAAAGAATGTATCAATTTTTTTGAATGTTAAGCCGCCGAGTGTCGTTGAGATGCTAAAAAAGTTGAATCACATGGGTTTTGTTGAACACAAAAAATATGAGAATATAATACTAACACCAAAAGGATATGAAATAGCTATAGGGGTAAAAGATAAACATGACACAATAAAAGCATTTCTGGAAATTATAAAAGTTCCTGGAAGGATAGCAGATAAAGATGCATGCATAATTGAACATGAACTTAACCCGATAACTATTACACAGGTTAAATCATTGGTTGAATTTGTAAAAACCTCATCACATCATCCAGAATGGCTCAAACATTTTGAAATATTCTGTGACACCAGAAAACATGTGTGTGAAAAGAGGAATCATAAAAACCACGCTCCATAAATCATAAAAACCACGCTCCATATAGACAATAAACCAGTAATTTTTTGATACTTAAAGTACCAGTAACTTTTGACTGCACATAACTCTTCATTGGTGTTCGGTTAAGAAGTTTTGGTGATTTGTTGCTCATGTTTTTGACGACTCGGAGTCCCTGGAAAATTCTGATGCACATTAAAATCACAACCAGTCATGGATGAAACCAAATCATAAGGACTTTGTCCAATAGTTTATTGTGTTCTTACAACTTATCATGATTCGTCTCTTACACGCATGAATAACTTTATACTGAAATTCAACAGCTTAATCGAGTAAGTGTAGATTTTATACCAGTTCGAAACACGTACACAAGGGCATCGCATCCACAACATTTTTGAACTACTAAAACTATAGAATTGTCTTATATAGTGGGCTCGTGGCTTAGCCAGGATATAGCGTCGGGCTTCTAACCCGAATGTCGGGGGTTCAACTCCCCCCGAGCCCGCCAGAAATAAGAATAAATCACAAAGCCTCGGTAGCTTAGAGGTATAGTACATCCTTGGTAAGGATGAGGTCGAGGGTTCAAATCCCTCCCGGGGCTTTAATTTATTGTCATATCAGTGTTGTGCCTCAGTTTTTCATATTCACAGTGCCAGATCAGCATATAATTTTATAGTGGTTGAGATTATACTTTGGTCTATGTCTGTCAAAAGAACCGGAATTGTGTATCATCCGGACTACCAGCTGCACAACACGGCTGGTCACCCCGAGCGTGCCGAAAGGGTTGTTGCAATTATGGATAAGCTTGAATCACTTGAGGGTCTTGTGAATGTATCGCCATGGAAAGCTACAGAGACAGAACTGGGATACGTCCATACTTCATCCCATATCCGGCACGTGCAGGAGTACAGTTGGAAAGGCATTCCACTGGATATGGACACACCGGTCTGCTCTGATTCTTATGCTGTAGCACTACTTGCAGCTGGCGGTGTGATGGCTGGCGTGGACGCTGTTGTGGGTGGCAATGTAAAAAATGTCTTTGCAGTGGTGCGTCCACCAGGGCATCATGCAACACCTGACCATGCAATGGGTTTCTGTTTATTTAATAATGTGGCTATTGCAGCAAGACATGCACAGAAAAATGGACTTTCTCGGGTACTTATCGTGGATTGGGATGTGCACCATGGAAATGGCACACAGGACACGTTCTATTCTGATTTAAGCGTACTCTATTTTTCCACGCACCAGTATCTGCACTATCCTGGAAGTGGTAGCGTCAGTGAGGTTGGAAATGGTGACGGCGAAGGTTACACTGTTAATGTGCCACTTCCTGCAGGATGCACTGATCCGGACTACAGACATGCTTTTGAACAGATCCTGATACCGATAGCAGAAGAGTTCAATCCTGATATTATACTGGTATCAAGTGGCCAGGATGCCGCGGAGAGGGAGCCTCTTGCAGGCATGAACCTCTCTGTTGGTGGCTTCGGCATGCTTTCAGATATCGTAGTTGACCTCTCTATGAGACTCTGTGAAGGAAGAATGGTGGCATCGCTCGAAGGCGGGTACGACCTCGACACACTCGCGGACTCGGTTTATGAGATTGTCAGAGGATTTCAGGGTTACAAGCATGAACAATCACCCGGATCGGCACGTAGTATTGTTAAAGAAAAGATAAAAGAAGTGAAAACAGTGCAAAGAAATTACTGGGCTGTGAGATAAAATTAAGTTGTGCACAGGTTCAATAAATTATGTCAAATATTTCTAGATCGATATATTCCAACATTTTCATCGCTCGGTCAAAAGCCTGTTTTTCACTTTTAAAACTTGTTCCATAAGCTGCATACAGCGGAGGCACTATCCATTGATCCGCGTGATTCGTTTTTTTAGATCCTGTGCTGTTTGTGGATTTAAGCTTCCATTGTGGTAATCGATGCGCGCTGATATGGCAATTTTTCCAGCAAGTGCTCTTGATATTTTTCCCCTGAGCTTGTACGGGGCATTCTTCACCAGTGGATGCTGATATATTATTCCATGTTTGGGAGATTGTGCATGTTTGCGTAGATGTTTGAACAGAGCCTTGCTTGCACCAATCACCTGTATGGTACTTGCAGGTTTTTCCGAGAGTTTTTCAAGGCTGCCAACAAGACTTATCATACGTGCCGCAAGATTTGCTCCTAATATAGACGTCAGGTTTGGTGCAAACTGCGGAAGAGTGTGGTTCAGGTAATCTTCGCTCTCTCCTCGCAGTTTGTACAGGTGCAGAATGTTTGCTGCAAGTGCCTGTAGAAGCTGTTCTTCTTGGTTTGTAAGATTCATGCCTGTAGAATCTATAGTTTTTTTATAGAGTGTATGATCAGCTGGAATGTTATTTCTGCTTCCATAAGTGGCGATTAATTCCGCAAGTTTCAGAGCGTGCATGCCGTGCTCTGGGAAGTGGATACTGTAGCCGGTGTTTAATCGCTCCTGTAGAAGATTTATGATTTTATCGAGTTCATCGATCATGCTTGCTGCCTGTATTATTTGAACATTTTTTGTCCACTGTGTTCTGATTTTGTTTTTTACAACTTCAAGCATAACATCCTGCAGTAAGTTGTAGTATTTCTCTCTCGTATTAACAACACCCTGACTTATGGCAAGATTTACCATATCAATACAACAGGTTTTACTGCCTGAAAATGCTGCAGTTCTCTCTTCCATGAGTTCTGCAAGCTTATGGACATCTTTTGGGAAAAGATTGCAATCAACAACTTTTTCGTTTTTGATGGTGAAAACCCCAAACCATGTGTAGTGTTGAATATCCTCACACATGCTAAAAATTACTTTTTCGATTTTTGCTCTTCATACATTATCCCTTGCAGTGTTTCTTTACGCGGATAATGTGTAGAATCAATACGTCCGTTTGTTCCTATCACTGTTACGATAATCCCAAACCGTCCTGCTGCATCACGATCTTCGGTTGAGAGTAATTCACCATCTCCATGGTGTGAGTGTATTACTTCAATCACACCGACAATATCCGGTTTGTAGACCTCTTGAAGTCCAAGGATTCCGCCCTTCTGTCTAAATCCTACATACACCTCAAGCAGTGTTACACCAATCGTCGAATGCTCTCCGGCAATAATAATATCGCTTATGATTCGCTCGTGTTTGTGCTTGTGTAACACAAGAAAACCTGCTTCTCTTTTTTCCTGTTTTGATGTCCGGATAAGGATATTAAGGCACTCGGCCATGGTTTTACCATCGGTTTGTATTGTTTTATCAAAATCATCTATGGTGCGGGAAATCTCGCCATCTGAGAATGCACCAACCTTGTCCCGATTAATAATATCAAGTATTTTTGCACCCTGTATACTCAGGATATCCGAATCGATGTGGTATTTTTTTTCCTTGTCGATGAGAGTGGAGAGCCGGTCTTTGGCATCATCTTTTCTATATTTCCTGCGAATGCGCAGTTCATCTGGCTCAGCAATCAGCTCTATTAGTCTAGTGTCTATCCCATGTTCTTTTGCTATACTGCTTATTTTGGTTGCAAGTTCGATTTCCCCAAGTTCAAGGATGTCGAATATGTTTTCAATCGTTGCGCGGATGGCATCATAAGCAGTAATTTCCGTGTATAATTGTTGATCTCCTTCATAAATTGGTAGGGGCCTGCGTTCTACCACCAGGTTTTTAAGTTTTTTTACAGCGTCTCTTCGAATCATAATTACTGGTTGTGCGGCACGCACACGTCCTTCAAAGATTGCCCCGGTGTTTTCGTCAAGTGATTCGATTGCAATGGTAGTCTTGCCGCCACCCTGCGGCCCCACAAGTATTAATATTGCAGTTTCGGATAATTTATCCTTGAGTATTTTAGCTGCCTCTTGTTTTGTGTGTCTTGAAGTGTTAATAGTTTCGCTTATCTCCATTTTTGTCATCTCTTTATGCAAGTTTGCTTTTCACTTTTTCATAAAATCCATTTTGACCAATCACGATAAATCTTGCTGGCGTGCTGCAGCGGGTAATTGTCACTGTGTCACTGTGGGTTATTTTTTGTGTGTATTGTCCATCAACTGCAACAAAAGCGTCCTTATCATGATTAGACAGGTTTATTGTTATGGTGCTATCATCCGGTATCACCCATGGTCTCGCTGAGAGCTTAAACGGTGCAATAGGCACAATGTCAATGGCACAAACCCCTGGGTCAATGATAGGTCCACCTGCACTCATAGCATACGCTGTTGAGCCAGTAGGAGTAGCAAGTACGAGCCCATCAGCACGAAGTTCATCTAATTTTTTTTGGTTGATAAGGATAGTATACGATAGAATCTTTGCCGGACTTGCTGTGATGATTACTACCTCGTTGGTTGCTGGCGGCAGATACTGGTGATTGACCTGCACATCAATACGAGAGCGCTCATTTATCTCAAATCCTTCGATGATTTCATCGACTGCATCAAATGCTTCATGTGCTCCAACATCAACAAGAAACCCAATTGTACCAATATTTATACCAAGCACAGGAAGCGGATCTTTCATTTCCTGTATGCCGCGAAGTACCGTACCATCACCCCCAACTGAAACCAGTCCCACAGCGCCCTGCTTTCTCATATCACTGACTGGAACGCCATCTGTGTTGAGCCTCTTTGCTGTTTCCGGGTCGATTAAGAGTTCAGCTTTTCCTTCAAGGTGTTTCTGCAGGTCTTTGACCATTGCTATTGCATCAGGTCTATCACATCTGGATATTACACCGAGCTTTTTCATCATCTGCACAAGCACCAAGAATAACAGTATTTAGTTTATCCTATATAACTTTAGACAAATCGGGCTGTCAACTTGTCAGGTGCTATACCAGAACTCGAATTTCTTCCATGCGTTCAAACCTGAGAACAGTAGACATTATACCGGAATATACAACCAGGTCGAAACAATGTCAACACCCAACAACTTTACAACCACGAAATACCTTAGTGAAGATTTTATAAAAATAACCCTCAAAAAAACAACCCACCCAGTCTACCAAAACTTGTGGTAAATCGCCACTTCACCCTCCTGCGAGCCGCTCAACAGTATCAGCATCGTCAGGTGTCTTATCGAACCGCACCCGAACGATCCGATCAGGTTTGCACGCCGCCCTTTACCCCATGTTTCAAAATCAATTGTGAGGCCGCCTCTGAATTGCGGGGTATCCCTATTCGTAGTTTACATTTAAAACATTGGTCTGCATAAAAATAGGGGAAGGAGTTGTGCTTCTAACTTGGAAACTCTACCCTTCCAACTTAATCACAAGAGCAGAATAATTGTAGCGATTGTGATGAGCACGCCAGCCACAGCAATATCCGCAGAAGAATGTTCCTTCATAATAAAGAGATAATTACCATCGCCAAAGACAACGGCTACCGGACTCCCTCTTTCTGATGTTGGAGTTATAGGAACACCAGAAATTTCTACAACTCTGACTTGTGTGGTAGAGGCGACAACTTTCCCCTCCTGAATGAATTGGCTTACCCAAGTTCCATGATCCCTGAGGACCTTTACAGAATAGGAACCGTCTTTCAAAAAAGCACCTGGTTGAGCAAACTCCGCATTTACTGCACCGACTATAGCGCCTTTAGCCAACTCTTCTATATTCTCAACAGGGGGTTTTTCGGTAGGCACAACGATTAACCGTCCATTAGTCGCCCCAACTTGAACATCTGGTCTTCCTAAGTTCATCCCAGGTATACCAGCCAGTCTACTCTTAGCTAAGTCGATTGCTTCGTCTATTTTTATTTCAGTCATTTAGTTTACCTCATTTTTATGTGTGTTTTATTATAGCGCATCTCCTCGACGCTCTGATGCACTTACCATAGTACCTGAAGGCAAATCCCCGTGCATCTCGGATTTTTTAAACCATGGTTTTTGGTCAACATGTTAAAATCATGGATTAATAAATTTGCGCCACACATTCAGAAATCCCGAATGTTGGGTGTTTGACTATAGTATCGAGCTTGGATAATATATGATCGAGCACAGTTCATCACATAAATGTGTGTCCAGGTGTCCTACATTCATTCCAAACTCAACTGTTATATCTGCACAACGGTACGTGCTTGCAAGAGTCAAGTACGATTTATTTTATATTTTTTATAATCTCTCTTGTCATTTCACTTGACTTTGCACTGCCTCCAAGATCGTAGGTTAGTACGCTGCCTTCTGCAATCACTTGGTCAACAGCAGTGAAAATGTTTTCTGATGCTTTTTTCTCACCAAGATACTCAAGCATCAAGGCTCCGGCAAGAATGGTTGCTACAGGATTGACCTTATCCATACCTGCATACTTTGGTGCAGACCCGTGAGCAGGCTCAAACATTGCATAATTGTCCCCGATATTGGAGGAATAAATTAAACCGATACTCCCAACAAGCCCGGAACACTCCTCACTGATCACATCCATGAACAGGTTGGTTGAAAGTAGAATTGACTGGTTGAATATCTGCGGATTTTTAATTAACTGCTGAGCAATATTATCAATATGGTATTCCCAGACTTCAATTCCTGGATACTCAACCGATACATTGTTTACTTCTTCAAGGAAAGCCCCACAGGTCTGCTTCAAAATGTTACTCTTGTGAATTGCAACAACAGTCTTCCAGCTACGACGATCTGCCTCTTCAAACGCATAGCGTGCTACGCGATTACAAGCATCTCGTGTAATCAAACGCAGGGCAATATGCATATTATCATTAAGCTGCATTTCTTTTCCAGCATACAAACCCTCTGTTCCTTCCCGCACACACACAAAGTCCACATCACCAAGAGGCGGATTTGTGTTTGGAAAAGTCTTAATCGGGCGCACATTGGCATAGAGATTGAACCGCTGGCGGATGGACACAGCTACACTCTTTGGAGAACCAATACCTCCCGGGGTAGTGGTGGGAGACTTGAAACACGCATCTGCGGAATTGAGTACACCCCAGCTTTCATCAGGAATAAGGCTTGTACCTCCATGTTTTTTCCACCATAGAGCGCCTGCTTCAATTTGAATAAATTCAATATTCACAGAAGTAGCATCAACAACATCCAGCATGCATTTGACAAGCTCAGGTCCAACACCATCACCGTCAATAGTAGCAACTTTTTTACTCATAAGTCTTTGTAATAAAAAGACAACTGCAATAAAGTTATCCTTTTTATTTGGGCAGTGTCCTGGTTACGGTAGCTGGTGTTATTTATAGTCTTTAAACTCAAGGTTTTAGTGATTTTATTTGTGATCCTCCCGGGGGCATGCATCTTGATATAATTTCAGGTGAAGCATACATTTTAAGAGATCGCACATCTTTTGCTTGTTCTGCAAAAATTCTGTAGATCTTTGTTGACATGTCATTTCCATTGAAGGCACCCGGCTCAAGTTCTACCATTGTATCAACACGGTTTCTTACAGCATCATTGGGCCCACAAAGACATTTTTCGTTGTTGATGCCAACTGCAATCCCAACCGCCGCTTTCATATAATTTCGCTTTCCACGTATGATAAATGATCCTTTTGGCAGGAACTCGCCATGTTCCGGGGTCTTGGATACCTGTTCCGGAAGCACAAAATAGCATTCACCTTCGGCATACCCGGACTTCCACACGCTTGAATGGGATACTGTGAACTGTGCGGCTTCTTTGAGTGTTGTCTCTGGCATGTTTTTACCTTCGGTTTTAACGATTACGGCAGGGGACCCCGGGTATTGTGTGTGAAAGAAGAGGTCTCTTTTCTCCATGTATTTTTTAACCACAGTCTCGTTAGTATCAGAATCGCGTCCTGCAATAACAAGAAAACCATCAGTAGAATAAAACCATTTGAATTGTTCGTACCATTTTGGTTTTTTCCTCTTTAACTTTTTCTTTGTTACCACATCCACTGTTTCTTTTTTTGATATTAACTCCCTGGTCTTGCTTATCGCTTTAATCGCACCATTGATCTTTGATGAAAACTTTTTGGCACGTTTGTAATAAGCTGCTGCATTTTGTTCAACAGAGAGGCGATAATCAAGGTTTATACGAACGCCATTGATATTTACTGTGATCTTTCCTGTGCTTGAGTCTATTCGTTCAATCACCGATGCTGTTGGGACTGATGTGTTTGCAAGTGTTTTTTTAATATATTCCCATGAATAGTCCTTTCCCCTAGCACCTCGTATTGTAGTTAAAATATCATTGATCAGACAGTATTCAGCATAAAGCAGCTCTCCTGTTGATGTGAGTTTTTCCTCTTCTTTATTGAATTTTTCAAGACTTGTTTCCTGTTGTGCAAGACGTCGTACATATAACCCCTGCCTGGTTTTTTGGGGAGTTATAATTTTTTTTATTTCGCTTTTTCCATAATATTCATCCAATGCATCGTTAATAGAAGAGAAATATATTTTTTCAAAGTCTTTGTATTGTTTCAGTTCAAAAGGAATTACATCAATGTTTACTCCATCCTGCTTTACAACCTGTGGTACAAACTTGTTTGCAGAAAGAGGAAGCATTAAGTCTAAGAGAGCGCTGTAAATATTCTCACAGTACTCATAAGATATTTTGGTGGCACTGGTGCTTTTATCAATACTTGCAAGAAGGCATACTTCTTCTGACAACATCCCCCCAAGGTTCAATCGTGTTGCAAGCGTGCGCACAACATCAGTATTTGAAGCGGCAAAAATCCCGGCAAGTTCCTCTACTGTCACTGTCTGTGGATTCAATTGCGGTGGCGGCAATTCGTATATCTGCCCACCGCGAATGGCTCTATCTTTATAGTTGATCGATTTTAGTGGCAAAATGATGTGATTTTCCTCATTTAATAACACAATATTCCCGCGTGCAAAAAATTCACAAAGAAGCACCGTTTTAACGCCTGCTCTTTCTATACCTATCTTGATTATTCGGTCAAAATCATATTGTTCTATTTTTGTGATTCTCCCGCCAGTCAGATGCTTTCTAAGGAGCATTGGGAATGGCTGGGGCACCTTTTCAGATTCCTTTGGATATTTGGTTAAATGGATTCTTCGTCCCGCTTCTATTACAAGATCACGGCGGCCAGTGCCAGTTACTCGAAGCACTATCCGTATTTCATCCGGCGAGTGCTGGTATATCTTTCCAATCTTAGCGCCAACGATGAGATTTGAAAGTTCTGATGCAACAACTACTGTATCAATACTTGAAATATCAACTTTTGGCTGCTGTCGAGCATGAAATGTCATAATTTCCCAGAGTTGCCATTGTGTTGTTCACATATAATATTTTGCAGCAAGAGCGGCACTGAAAAAGAAGCCGTGATAATTACAAGACCGAGAGGTACGACACTTGAAGACGATGACCTTGCGAGTCTCTCAGAACATAGCAATATCACAATGGCACTATTTCTTGGCACAGATAAAATCAGGGATATTATGACAAGAATCAGGATGCCGTCAGATACGCCTGTTGCAGTTGTATACCCTGCCTCGTGGAAGGATGAAAAAATAATACAAGGCACGATCAAGGACATTGCAGATAAGGTAGAAGCATCTGAAATTACTAAAAGCACAATTATCATAATTGGAAACGTTGTAAGTCCGGAAGAATACGTCAACTCATACCTGTATTCAGGCAACACCCCCTCTTCTTCATAGAATGGTTTGGTTTCGCCAGTAAAAATACTGAAA
>RXIJ01000108.1 GCA_004212095.1 Methanosarcinales archaeon
ATCCACATAAAATCCTTTTCAACAAAGTCTTTCTGATTGTACGTTTTCACTATTTTTTCAGTATCCCAGTCATGCATATCAGTAAATAGAATCGTCTTGCCAAAAGTGAGTTCTAACTTATTTTCAGCCTCCTTGTCAAATGAAAATGTAAACTCATTCTCTTCTTCAAATCCTTCAAACAGGAACACTTTTTTATAGTCATCATGGATAACTTTTGAGGCATCAAGCAGTGCATTTTTGATACTTTTTTTCCTCCCCATTCCAACTCTTTCTACAGATTGTTTTATTTCAAGAAGTTTCTCAAGAATTTCAATTTTCTTTTTTTCATATGTTTGCTTTTGTTTTTTGTAGCTTCCGGGATGGTATCTCACCACTAATGTGAATTCAGTTCCAAACACTTCTTTTTTTATTCTATAACCCAACACTTTGTGTTTTTTCTTGGTTTCGTACAGTAGATCGAACTCATCAAGTAAAACGTCATATAATTCTTCAGCTTGATTTTTCTTCACTGAACCAACGATATGCATTTTTGAGATAACCTTACCAATATTTATCTTCGAATTACAGCCCTTGTCTATAACCAAAACAATATCCTCATGCGGCACATCTATCGACTCTAATCTCTTAACGATTTTATCAAAAATCATTGAAAATGATTTGGAGTCCTGAATGTTTCCAGAGTATGTTTCATGGAAAAAAGGAACGCTTGTATCTGATACTGCTAATCCTAATCCAACTAAGTTCTTATCATATCTTTTTTCTTTACTTTTGCCCTTTTTTAGGATATCTTCACCATGTTCAATGTATGTAAAAAAATTCGTTGTGTCAAAGAATAAAGTCGATGGTTTTATGCCCAACTCTACAAGCTTTTTCCCAATATCATCTTCTATCTTCCTCATTATATCATCTGTGATGTAATCCATGTGGTTTGTGAAGTTGTTGGTATTCAGTTTGTGGGGGAATGACCAAATGATATCAAGAAATGAATCTTGGAACCATTCTGCTGTTTTGCTTTTACTTATTGGGCCACTTGCTCTACCAAGAATAATTAAAAGAACATATTCGCCTACTGTAAGTCCCTCGACATCCTTTTTTGTAGTGTGCTGATTAACGATGTCAGTAAAACCCAGTTCATCAGAGATTTTAATCAATGCTGCAGTTCTGCCATATTCAAAGCTGGTGAGTTGTAATGATGTTTGTTCTTCATACTTGTCGTAGACTTTTTCGATGGTTTCTGGCGTTCCGAGGTATTTTGACCAAACGCGTTTGACTTTACCATCAATTCGTGTTTTTCTTACGAGTTGATAATATGTGTTCCCCTTGATTATTTTTTTCTCAAGATATGGTTTGATCTTGCGAATATCCATGCGTAGTGTATGTGCGTCATAGTATATGCAACAGTGTGAAACGAGCCAAATGTGGGAAAACGCTAACGATCGGGTCTATAAAAAAGTATAAGAGTTAGTAAATAGGTTTATCTTTCAAAGTCAGGTAAGACATAGTTTCGCCACGCATTTAATGGAAAGCTGTGTGGATTTGAGGTATATCTATGAATTGCTTGGACATAAAAGTTCAAAGACTACAAAAATATATACTCATGTGAGCAATAAAGGATTAATTCAAATAAAAAGTCCTTTTGATAGATTATTTGAAAACAAGAAAAGGGTGCAAAAGGATAATAATGAAATTTTTCGGAGGGAATAGAATTTCATTCAGATGGATGTATATACAAAGTAATTCAGATACACCACTAAAATGGAGTAATCTACGAAGTTCGTATATACGTACAAATCGGAATGATATACGAAATACTGCGTATATGAACGAGTTAGGTGTAATACTTGGCTTTTAGTTTGGCTAACGCCTTGCCTTCCATGGCTGGGCAGAAGAAAATATTATGAGGAAAACACCATAATTAATTTATTAGGTGCAAAAGGAAGGATAATGTCCAGTATAGAGATTCCCCCATTTGTGAAGAATATGGGGCATAAGATTCTTGCTTACATGCTTAATATCAATGATCAAAACGCATTGGAGTTAACCAATGGAAATTTTGATCTTGATGAAAATCAACTAGAAGTCTTTAAAGGTTTTATACAGATTTGTCGCCAGCTAAGAATTCAGTCTATTGATCAAGGTGACGTGGATTCCCGCATCATGTATAGTCTTCCCGAAATCTTTCTGGGAGAGAAACACTTGTTTAATGTTTGGCGAGAACAATTAGGCGGAAAATTACTAACCATTGAGACTGAAGATAAAGTGGTTAATCTGGCTTCATGCCTTGCGCTTGAATTATATCCTCTATTTTTAATCAAGCCACCACGTAGCAGACATCATTTTGCAAATACTTTTTCACATATAAGCCTGGCACTTTATAAATTGAGTGCTCATAAAGAGTTGTATAAGGAAATACTAAAAGATGATTCGTTGAAAAAAATATTCTCTAATATTGGAGAAAATGATATGGATACGACTGGAAGTTATATGGCATCTACGGGTCTTGGCGGTGGGATACAGCTATCTGTCTTCCCGGAAAGATTAATCTCAAATGCATATGAGCTCATACAACTACATGGACTAATATCACAAGAAGCTCTTTTACAAGCAATTGAACAAGTCATTAATATGGTACGGGATGTTGCTAACGGAAAAACAATTCATGTCCCTGTATTTGTAGGGTTTCAAAACTTAGGTTTGGAAAATATAGATTTGATAGATATTGAATGGGGTAAAATTAGAGGATATAATCCAGAAATGCTTGATCTTATACCCCAGGAAGCTAGACCATCCAGTTTAGGTGGTGAGAATAAAACATTAGGATTTATTCTTGAATCTGAGTATCCATATAAAGTAGATTTTTCACCGCAAAATGAAGATAAGTGTGTATGGCCACCTGAATTGGAACAAGCGAGAAATAAATTAGATAACACCAAAGAAAACTTGAGTTTGATATTTGCCCTTGCAATAGAGAGGGATCCACCCGTAGGTATTAATGTTGCTTGGACACTAATTTTTGATCCCATGAGTCTAGGTGCAAACATATCTTGGCCGAAAAGGACAATATCTCCAATGCCATACTATCTATTAAGTTCAGATTCATCTGAGTCAGTGAAGTATTGGTCCTCGATAATAACCTCTTTAAATGACAATAAAATAAGAATAGCGATTCGTCGAATCCTTTCTTCAATCAATGAACGCGCAAACCCAATTGATGGATTTGTAGATTCTATTATAGCGTGGGAAAACCTATTTGGAGCCAATGCCGAATTAAGCTATAGAATATCTATATCAATTTCAAAGCTTCTAAAGGCATCCCTTGAAGATAGATTGAAGTTACAAAAGGAAATTGTGGATTTTTACAATGATAGAAGTAAAATTGTTCATGGGTCAAAGGAAATATCATATGAGGATGCAGAGCAAAAAAGAAATGAGTGCTTACAAATTGCACTGTGTTCGCTAAGGAAATTATATGAAAATCATCAGGAACTTATTGAAGACATAGACAGCACAGACCGGTCGAAAAAGTTGGCACTAATGTAAAAACGCCTAACTGTGGCTACACGATTCTGCTTTGCCCGTCCAAATTGGCTCCCTTTGGTCGCCAACTACGTGTAACTGTAGAACGTTATATGAAATGAATCTTCAATCACCCGGTCCCCCTTCTGCTCCCCCACTGTGAGCGTGAAGCAGCGCGCCCGCCCTGGCCTTACACCGCGACAGACGACTCGCGGGTGCTCTGTGATGCGGGCGGCGGCCTTGGGGGGTGCTGCCGATGGTGGGTATGTCTGTTGAAGTATAAAATATATGAAATACTTGAAACCGCATAGGACGCCGAGGTTCGTATAGCATTTTTGCTTTTCTCTGCATTCCTCAGCGAACTCTGCGGTTAGTAGTAAACTGATTCCAGCCCCCGTTAGTCCTTCTCTCTCCCGCCCGCCTCAGCCAACTGCTGCGACAGACTGCCCCCCCCCGGTGCTCTGTGATGCGGGCAGCGGCCTTGGGTGGCGGTAGGTGCGGCGGGGGTTATGGTGTGTATGGGGACGGTGCAGTTTCGGCAGTCAGGGGTGTGAAAAGGAAAACTGGTAACTACAACAAAAAATCATCAAAATAAAATGTCTTCAGCTACTGTTCTAATCTTGTCTTTAACTTCACCTGGACAGAAAATATAAAATTTTAGCAAAGGTTCCTGATCACTATGAATTGATGATTCTTCATCAAAATCATGTAGATTTCCATATTCATCCTCAACTATCAGTGGCGTCTCATTAGCTTTAAAACTGGCATACGATGACCTGT
>RXIJ01000014.1 GCA_004212095.1 Methanosarcinales archaeon
TCAAAACATATTTCATACTATGTCATCCTTCACTGCTTTTGCACTTCGAGAAGAATATAAACGGCTCGCACTTATTGTTTATAGGGACAAAGGTTACTTTGGGGCGCATCCGAATGGATAATAATGCAACTATGCAAAAGAGGTGTGAGAGACGCCCAATAGGCATAAGGGATGTACTTAGAAACAAACGAATCAATCACACAAGAGCAAAGTGTGAACGGATTTGTGCTGTTGTGAAAACCGTGTTTGGGTCCGGGAGGGTAAAAGTGACCACAGTGGTAAGAACAGGGGTTAAAATGATGTTTACTGCTATGGATTATAATTTGTATCAGTTGTGCACATTGAAAAAGAAAGGCATCATACAATGATTAGCGGTAGCTATTATTAAATATGGAAAAAATTGGGGAATATGAAATTAAATAAACCTAAAATGGGAAATAAATGGCAAAATTATGTCAAATAAAGGGATTTGTGGGATTGAAGTAGAAAAATTGAAGTTAAAAGGAATTCTCTATACACTTGTGGCGTTTTCAGGTTTGAAGTAAGAATTACTATTATTAACTTTTCAACGATTAATCCCCTATTTATCTATCTCCTAACGCACAACATCGTTGTGTGGAAAAACTCTCGATTACGCAGTAATCGAGTTCAGAAATCGGTCATTATGCGGTACTGGTCAATTTCTGGTTTTTTCATGTGTTCGAGGAATTGTTCTGTTTTGAGTCTTACATCTTTTGCTTTGGTAATATCCCGACCGACTACAATAATGTCTGCACCTGCTGCAAGAGCCTCGTCTACAGTATGATCGCTTGGTTTTAGTTTATCTATACGTATGCCTCCTGCGACTGCCACAAGTATTTTTCCTGATATTTTCTTGATTTTTTGTATGCTGTCCCAACCTGTTGTAACCGTGTTCTCAAGGTCTATAGCCCTATGCAATTCAACGATGTTTGGCTTTACAGAAAGGTTGTCTATCAGCCCTGCCGCATCTTTCACATTTAACATATCAATGACTGAATAAATACCTGTCTTTTTGGCTTCTTTAATTGCTTTTTCAATCGTCGATGTTGGGGCAAGACCTGAAATTACCACTGCATCTGCTGTTGCGTCTGCTGCCATGCGTACTTCAAGATTGCCAGTATCAAGAGTTTTTAGATCCGCCACAATAAACGGATTATTACGTGCTTCACGTATTTTTTCTATCACATCCACACCATATCGTTTGATAAGCGGCGTTCCTGCTTCGATTATAAGATGATCGCTTTGTGGCATCTCTTTTAGTATTTGCTGCACGTAGTCTATATCAGGTACGTCGATTGCTACCTGCAGATATGGCGGGTCCCAGAGCCTTGTCACCTTAAAGCCCATTACAGGGTGCTCTGCCCTATTCTTTTCATCAAGCACCGTATTAATGCTTGGAAATTGTTCCATTGCCCTCTGTATTGCAAGCTTGGTTGCACCATAATTATATCGATATATCTTGCTGTAATCTTTAGCATCAGGGTGTATGAACACACTTGCAATTACCACCCACTCTTCTGCTTTATCTTGTGGTATCAGTTCCTCCTCCACGGAATCTGCTATTGCAAGTGCTACAGCATTCTGAGCAGGACCAAAGATCTGGTTTACCTGCTCTGTTTTTTTCATTGTTACCTTTGGCACGATGAGAGTTGCTGGCTTAGTTAAAAGATTTGGCCGTATTACAGACAGTACAGGTGTGTGACCTGCCGACAATTGCGTCATGCCTGCTGCAAAGGCACTGCCCGCCGGGCCATTTTTGTCGCCTATAATCAGGTCGATGTGTGCAAGTTCCGGTGCCGATCCAATAAGTGCTTCTCCTATTAAAAACAAGATTATAAAACCTCTGTAATCTAAATAGGCTGTGGAGTATTTATTTATTTCGTATAGAATTTGATGCGGGCTCGCCGGGATTCGAACCCGGGCTTCAGGCTCCGGAGGCCTGTGTGCTATCCAGACTATACTACGAGCCCAATTTCAGTGGACAGTTTTTTTGCTGTTATCAGTTACGATCAGGATTTTTTTGAATTTTTTAAGGGACTGTAAAAATAAAACCCAAACTTTGCCGATCTTTCTGTCGCAATACAACTCAATAATTCAAAAATCTTCTAAGAATGGATTTTTTAATAGGATTGTGTAATGGAACTGCAACACTTGTCTATTCTCTCTGCATGAATATATGACTGCCTCTTCGCCGTATTATAATAAAACCCATATTATTTAATGATCTAATAGTTTTTTTTGCCAGACACTGAAGGAATTTTATGCACTGGCAACTTCTACCTTATATACTTTTGAATATGTCAGTGCCTGTTCTTGAGTCACTTCAAGAACCAGTTGAATAGCTTCTTTAATTTGAGTCTGTAATTATTTAAACGTATGTGTTTAGCTGATATAAAAACCATGAGAGTTCACAAGATTAACACAAGAAATTGGAATTAATATGGGACAAAGTAGTAATGAAGTCATTGCATATTGATTTTTCGATAAATCAATTATACAGATGCTAAAATTGAATATTTCGATGGGTTGAAAGATTTGATGGGTTGATAGGTACTTGAATCATCACAAAAATATTATTTTGTTTTTGTAATGGTTTATCGTGTGTTATATCGAAACTCTTAAATACATAGCGTATATAACTGGTATATGTTAAGAACCATGAATTGAGTAGATATGGAATCTTGACAAACGAACACCTCCTTGATAATTGTGTTCTATGCCATGGAAGCTTGACGATGGTTTCTTAAAAAACTAAATAATGGAGGAAAAAACTAAATGGCCTATCTAACTGAAAAAATAGATCTATACAATGATAGAGGTCAGGTGCTAGAATCAGGCATTCCACTGGAAGCTGTAACACCTGTCCAGAACCCAGCCGTTAGAGAGATTGCAGATACTTTTAAACGCTCTATAGCAATAAATCTTGCAGGTGCCCAGAAGGCGCTCTCAACCGGACACTATGCCAACGAGTATATCCATCTACCTGATATACCAAACAAAGCGGATTTACCAATAAAGAGTGGTCCGTATGGCAAGCCAAAAGCAGTAAGAACACGCACATGGGATGTACCTTTAGTTGATAATGCAGACAAACTTGCAGCTAAACTTAAAGATAAACTGCAGGTCGATGCAGGCGATGGTACAATAGTTAACATAATGAAAAAAGGTGCTATGTTCTATGTTAAGCCATCCGAGAAGCTGTGCACATCCGGTATTGAATATACTGGTGCACTGACAGCAACTGCCCAGGCAATGACCGATCTTGTGATGGAAGAGTTTGATGACATACTTGATTTCCATGCAGCACCACTTGTACATGCAGCATTCTATGGCAGATACCCTTCAACGTACGAGTTTATGGGTGGAAATGTCATTTCACTGCTTGCAGCAAGCTGTGCTAACGAAGGACCAGGATTTTCCCTGCGAAACCTGATGATAAACCATATTGTAGCTATAACACAAAGAAGAACGATGGAATCAATGGCACTCAGCTCAACCCTCGAAGCTATTTCCCATCTTGAAATGGGTGATGCAATCGGTCGATGGAGACGTTGGCAATCTCTCGTGTATGCATACCAGGGATTAAATGCCAATAATCTTGTATACGACCTTGTAAAAGAATGTGGAAGCGGTACTACAGGCGATGTGGTCGGAGCACTAGTTGGAAGAGCACTCGATGATAAAGTTATCAAAGTGCTTAAGACACTCCCATCCGGCTTTAAGTTCTACACTGCACTTGATCCATCGCTATGGAATGCCTATGCTTGCGCAGGAACATCAGCAGCAGTTATTGTCAACCAGGGTGCAGCAAGAGCAGCACAGGGTGCTGGTTCAACAGTTTTGTACTTTAACGACATGCTCGATCATGAGACCGGACTGCCATCTGCAGGATATGGTGATGCTGTTGGTAATGGTATCGCGCTGTCCTTCTTCAGCCATTCTATCTATGGTGGAGGAAGCCCGGGTGTGTTCCATGGAAACCATATTGTAACCAGGCACTCCAAAGGATTTTTAATACCAGCTTTAACAGCAGCAGTAGCACTTGATGCAGGCACAGCAGTATACGGACCTGAGGCAACATCAGGACTTGTAGGAGATATATTTGGTGAAATAGATCTTATTAGAAAGCCAATGGAATCAATTGCAAAATCAGCAGCAGGAATAAAGAATAAGTTCTAAGGAAGTGATAAAAATGGCAAAATATGAAAGACAATACTATAATAAAGGGGACCAAATCTCTCGAAACAGGCAGCGAATCCTGGATCCAAAGACAAAACTTGAAAAGCTTCGAACGATACCTGATGAAGGTTTTTTGAGCATACTTGGACACAGGAACTTTGGAGAAGCATATAAAGCTGTGCACCCGCCACTAAGTGAGCTTGGTGAGCCAGATGATCCAATGCGAGATCTCGTGCCACCAACAGAGGGAGCAAAAGCAGGTGATAAGATGGATACCCTCGTTATGACAGATTCAGTCTATGATGCCCCAATCGCAGTATACCTGCGTGCATGGCTGCTGCATAACAGAGCTCGCGGTCTTGATACAGGCTGCTATTCCGGTCGAAACACGGTTGAGATGAGAGCCCGAGACCTTGAAGATATAGGCAGGTTGCTACTTGAAACAGAGGTATGCGATGTAAGAAGAAACCACCTTCGCCAGATGACATGCACAGGACACAGCTGCCGACTTGATCAGGACGGTTTGATGTTTGATGCAGTGCGTCGAACAAAGATGGAAGGCACAGATGTTGTATATGTCAAAAGCGGTTTTGGTATTTCACTTGATAAGCCAGTAAACATCGGTAAAGGAGTTTCAGATGAAGAACTTAAAAAGAGGTCTTCGATCTACCGATACGATAACATACCAAATCTCTTGCTTGAAGATGTAATCGATCCTAAACCAGATGAAGAGGTAAGTGAGACTACCCAATGGGGTAGACGAATCATGCGCCAAAGATTATATGGAAATCTGAATCCGGAGTTAATCAAAAACGATGCGTATGAAAACCTTGAACAATTAGAACTGAAACCAAGATACTAAAACGGGGTGAAAAATATGAGTCAAACTCGAACAAGCAAAGAAAATACAGTAGTAGAAGAAGGAAGGTACTGGGACCCTCATGCGGTTAAAGGACACCTTGAAAAGGGAAAAACATGGGAACGTATGTCGATACGTGATGACTGCGGAAATATGTTTAAAAGTAAGTTTGGTGATATAGACTTTACAAGCAAGAATACAGAGTACTACAAATTCAATGGTGTAATGCAAAGCAAGAGAAAATCAGAAGCATGGGAAATTGCCAAACGAATCACCAGGGAAAGAGGAATACCAAACTATAATCCAGACCTTCACCTGCACGGCGTGCAGATGGGACAGAGAATGCTCCAGACCTACAAGATAACAGGTCTTGAGCGCGAGTGGGCTGGTGCTGAAGACACGCCAGCACATCCAGGATGGGTGCCAGGTACCGGTATCTATGGTATCGAGATGGATGATGTCAACTATGAAAACAATATGGCTATGCAGCAGTCACGTGATGACATCTCCCGAACATCGATTAACGGCATGAATATTCCTCACGAGACCATAGAGAGGCGTTTTGGTAAAGAAGTAACACCAGAGACCATCAACACCTATATGGAAATGCTCAACCACAACCTTGGAGCAGGTGCTCTTATCCAGGAACATGTTACAGAGACAAACCCAGAACTGGTCAAAGACTGCTATGCCATCATGTTTACAGGTGATGACGATGTGGCAGATGCCATTGACCCGCGCTTTATTACCAACATAGACACACACTTTCCTGAATATCAGGCTACTCAGCTAAAAGACCAGATCAAAGACAAGATATACCAGGTCTGTCGCATACCAACGATGGCACTGCGCACATCAGATGGTGGTCTGGCGAGAGCATGGGTAGGACAGCAGGCAAGCCTTGCCTTTGTTGGCGCCTATGATATTCCAGCAGGCGATGCAGTTACCAGTGACTTCGTGTTTACAATCAAACACGGCGATGTGGTATTCACCGGAACAGCACTGCCATACAGACGTGCACAGCGTGTAAACTCGATTGGCGGCGTGCCTTACGGCTATTATGCAGACATCTGCCAGTCAAGCAGAACTCCTGAAGCTATAAAGGGATTAGACGGCGGAATAGATCCTGTCAAAGTAACAGTTGAAGCTCTCACACCAGGATGCGTTCTGACAGACCAGGGTTGGCTTCATAACTACTTAGCAGGCGGTTCGTCAAGCTGGGCAAGCTATGTTATGTCAGTCTACACCGATGAAATACTTGAAGATCCATCGTACTATGGTGCTGACTGGGGAATGCATCACTACAAGTGCGGTGTCGGAGAAGTGCCAAACACACTTAAAAACGGTATGGAGATAGCAGAGGTAGTTGGACAACACTTCCTTGCAAGCTATGACCTGTATCCGGCAATGTGCGAAACACACTTTGGTGGAAGCCAGAGATTCCTTCTCCAGTGTGCTGCTATTGGTGCAGCAACAGGTTGCCTCACGGGAGACACTGACCTTGGACAGACCATGTGGATGTACAACACCCACATACAGAAAGAACACTGCATGAGACTTGGTTTCTATGGGCATGATATGCAGGATCAGATGGGATGCGGACATAATTCTTCGTACCGTTCAGATCAAGGTAGCCCGTATGAACTTCGAAACATGAACTTCCCTGACCAGGCAATGCATGTAGGACACGTAGGCGGATATGTTGGTATCTGTGGAGGATCAGCACACGCAAGAGGTGCAGCATACTCTACTAACCCGGTAATCAAATTGGCCTTTGCAGACCATGAACATATCCAGTTCGACTGGAGATACCCACGCAGAGAGTATGGACGTGGTGCACTGCACGACTTCATGCCAGCCGGAGAGAGAAGTGTGGTTTGCCCGCCCTATGCTGGCGGAATCACTGCAAATATCCCACCAATGTATGAGAAGAAGCGTTAAGCTTCTTCCTCTTTTTTTATTTGATTATTATCTCGACTACTGTCATGACAATTTGATTTTTAAACATTTTAATATAATGATTCACACAAATATTAATCATCTAATTTCAATTTAATTTTACCATTCTCTCGCCAGAATCTCTCATATTAAGTGAAACTCCTAAAGCTTGCATTAGAAAATACTTAAAGGTTTAAGTATAAACTATTAAATGGTAAATGAATATGATGACAGATAAATCAGCTGACAAAATAAAAAAATTCTTAAAAAGCATGAAAGCGAGTTAAGAGAAAAATATGGGATTAAAGAGATTGGCGTATTTGGTTCTTATATTAAAGGAGAGCAGAAAAAAGGCAGCGATATTGAGATCATAGTTGAATATTATCTGGATGCCAGAATGGATTTGATAACATTTGTTGAACTTAAAGAATATCTGATTGATCTGGTAATGAAATCTGCTCTTAAGCCACAGATAGAAAAATACATCTTATATGAAAATTGTGTGGGATACAATTAAAAAGAGAATTCCGGAAATTAAGCCATTGTTTGGGAAGATGCCAAAGGACCTGGAACGGTGATTAACGGTTGAGTTTTGTTTATGGAATTGAAGAGCTATGCGAATAATCTGTGGATATAATGTAAATCTTGATTCTGTTTATACCATAGGAGGCAATGAAATAGTCAAATACCTGGGTAACCACAACATGATAGAAAAAGTGCTAAAACACCCTGCATCATCGTTTGAAGGCATATACAGCATAGAAGATTTTTTTCGTGGACTTCTATTAAATATGAAAAGTGGGAGCGGTGCGGAATGGTTGATCTTCAATCATGAGGTTGTTAAATCTTTAAAAGAGTGCTTTGGAGAAAAATCAGATATTATCATTGGCGGTAATGCTGGAAATATAACTAACGTGTTATCAGAACTTGGTGCAAGCCTTGTACTGCCTAACATTGCAAGACACTCAAAGGTGCAGACGGAGTTATTTCATAGGAAAAACATCAAAACAAAAACAAGAGTCCGGAACTCTGAAAATGAGGAATCCATCCATTTTGTCTTCAATTTCAACAAGGGTACGCACGTGCAGGTAGGCGATCTGGATTTTATTGTACCGCATGATGATCGTTTCATTGCAACTTACGATCCGGCAAACATCGCACTCGAAGTTGATCCTTTTTTTGAAGAGTACCTGTTGCAATTTGCTGACAGTTTTGATGGCGCAATCTTTGCAGGATTTCACTTATTACTGAAAGAATATTCCGATGGCAGCACATACAAAGACAAACTAAACAAATTCATACGACATGCTGCAAGCTTGAAGAAGCAGAATCCTAACATGTTTATCCATGTCGAACTTGGCTATTTTCAGAGCGATATTGTTGAATCCTATCTACTAAAAAACCTTTTTCACGTTGATAGTCTTGGATTGAATGAAGTGGAACTATCACGGTGCATCCTGATAAAAGATAACAAAAAACTGATTGCAGGAATAAATGATCTGCAAATTGGAGACATAACCATGGCTTCTTTGCAGATATTGCAGGCTGCTGATTTGAATCGTGTCTGTGTTCACACCGGTGAGTTTGTGGTAAGTGTGTTCAAAAAAGGGTTCATCAAGCCAGCGGATGAGATTAAGGCTCTCAGGTTTGCGGTCAGGACTGCAGCGTCTTATGCAGCAACAGGCAAGCATGGAAACCTTGAATATATCGAGCAAACCACAAAAAACATACCTTTGAGGAACAGTAAAACCACATCCCTAAAAAACTATTACGTTTGTATGGTTCCGGTTATGCGCTGCGAAAAACCTGTGACCACTGTAGGACTTGGCGACACTTTTACTGCAGCAGCATTCTTAAGAGAACTTGAACTGGCAAAACAAGCTTAGGGATCGTACATAAACCAAGTTTTTCATACTGCCCACAAACAGCAAAGATCGCCCAACCGGAAAACAAATATTATCCGGTGTTGTGATAATCCTTCCTTTTGGGTTTGCCTTTCGAATCCGTTTTAAGAAACATCGGATATCCTCCTTTTTTGAACGCTTACGAAAACAATAACTGATCGTCCGTTTATTGGATAAAAACGTATTTTTATAGATGACCATTTTTCCGAATGACCATGGCTTTTGAGTATTGTATGTTGTTTGTGGGGATGATTCGTCAAAAAATCCTATTATGTCTTTATCAGTTAATTCTGGCAATATTTTTTTAAAATACCCTCAGCATCTTTTGGTATTATGCCATCGTATCCTTCTTCATTCCAATCGTTCTTGCCAAATATAACCTGTGTTCTTGCTGACACCAACAAAATCCGAAGCCACTTCAACACTTTTATCGTTGTATCTATGCTTGATAAAATATAGCCTCTTCAACACCGTTGTATCCTTCTTAAGATGTTTGATGCGTTTGGACAAATCTTGAACCGTCAGATGTCTCTTTATTTGAATTTGTTCTGTTTT
>RXIJ01000015.1 GCA_004212095.1 Methanosarcinales archaeon
TGCGATAATCCTTCCTTTTGGGTTTGCCTTCCGACCGTTTTAAGAAACACCGGATATCCTCCTTTTTTGAACGCTTACGAAAACAATAACTGATCGTCCGTTTATTGGATAAAAACCAAAGGTGTTTGCCCTAAGTTTACTGGTATTTTTATAGATGACCGTTTTTCCAAATGACCAGGGTTTTTGAGTATTAGATGTTGTTTGTGGGGATTATTCGTCAAAAAATCCTGTTATGTCTTTATCAGTTACTTCTGGCAATCTTTTTTTAAAATACCCTCAGCATCTTTTGGTATTATGCCATCGTATCCTTCTTAGGATGTTTGATGCGTTTGGACAAATCTTGAACCGTCAGATGTCTCTTTATTTGAATTTGTCCTGTTTTTACCATTGGTCCGGTGCATGGCATCTATAAATCTTAAATGTTTAGTTCGTGACTATAGTTAAAAAAAGACACACGTTGCCTCCAATGGCTCAAGATGTTGTGAACAGATTAGTTAGTAAGATTGAATATTTGTTCCGGTATCTTGATTACGACATTCCAAAAACATCCAATCAAGCAGAACATGTTTTTTCCCTTTTTCAACCGATTATTGATGCCGCAAAGAGTTTTTCAACGGGCGCTTGAAACTTTCTCAAGACTGCCTATGTTTTATAAAAATTTCCATTTCTATTCTTCGGGATCAAATAAAGATAAGAATACAATGCAGTCCATAGGAGTTGATTCGGATTCGATGTTTGATTTTATCCAATTGCCTTAAGAGCACCAACATGTAATGTAACGGTCACTCAAGAACAAAAGCTTTATCAGTCAAAACACTATTAGTTGTACTCTAAATAAAACTGCCTGGGTAGGGTAGCTGGAAATCCTGTGGGACTGTGGATCCTTCGACTCGGGTTCGATCCCCGACCCGGGCCCTGAACTTTCACTCCAGACGATTTTTCACGTTTCTTGCATATTGTTCGAGGTCTTTTACCATTTTTTCTTTTATCAGTGGTGTTAAGCACTTGAGTATGATGTTTTTTGGATCAATTTCCATTGTATACATCACACCAGTGTTGCCATTTTCGAGAGCCTTGATTGTTGTCGCTCCACCAACTATTGCATCATCACTGTGACCAATCCATTTACCATGATGTGGTGGATCAAGTTCAATGGTTTTACCTCTTATTTCCATTCTCTTAACAAACGGCCCAACTCTGAAATCGAATAACCAGTGATGAGTGTCGTAACCAGTTGGTTTGCAGCTAACACATCCTGGAATAGAGCAAGCATAATTACGAACATCTCCAAGGTATGCCCACACCACTTCTACAGAGGCTTTTACTGTGAATCTTATTTTTGAAGTGATCATGCAGATCAAATTTTTCGTGGATTTATTTCTGTCCCGTTATGCGCACCTTTGATTGCTTCTAGGATGTTTTTGGGGTTGCTCCCATTAAAAATGATTGTATGGATTCCACATCGTTCAATGATCTTTGCAGCTAACGCATCAATAGGCGAGTTAGAACCTGCTTTTATGCCTATCTTCATCACGATATCCACAAGTTCCCCTGGCGTTAATCTCGGCAATTTTTTTGCTTGTGGATTTCTTTTTGGGTCTGCGGTATAAACACCATCAACCGACGTTGCAATAAGAAGTTTTTTTGCATGAACATATTCCGCAAGCACTGCTGAAACAGCATCGGTTGTCTGACCGGGAGCAACTCCACCCATCACAACTACTGGAAATGATGATGCAGTTTCAGCTTCCCGGTAATTTGTCGGTACTTCCGGGTAAGCAGTGCTTCCAAGTGCTGCTATCAGAATGCTTGCGTTTAAGCGTGTAACTTCAATTCCAATAAAATCGCATGATACTTCATTTGCTCCAAGTTTCCTTGCAACACTGATATAATCCCGTGCAACATTGCCGCCGCCAGTAACAACAAACACGTTATCGTGTGCTGCTATCTGTTTTATAACTTCTGCATACTTTCCAATTCGTTCATAATCAAGATCCTTTGCAAGAACTGAACCGCCAATTGATATCACAACAGTCATTTTTGCACCATCTTTAATGTCAGTACCATATCAAAAAGCCACATTTAAGTAATGAAGTAATAAAATTGCGGCTGCACCGGCCACCCCCCCGATCGCACATATAGCAATAACTATCCAGGTATATACAATGTCAAGCCCAAGAAGTATATTGCATGCCACCAAAACAATAAACCCAAGCAGGGTATTGATAATCAGATGCTTAACCGTTTTTAAAAGTAGGTAAGCTACTATCGCAACGATGACAACGATGATGAGAAGATTATACTCGATAAACATGGTAGTCGCGCCTGTAACATATCTAACTTGACTTCGTTAGTTATTAATCTTTGCATCACCGCCTTCTTCCACCACCTCTTCCCTGTTTTTTCCTTCTTCCGCCACGAGCAGGTATTACAGGCTTGGCTTGCCGCCAAAGATTGCTATCAGAGATGATTGCTCCGACAGGACATGCTGCTACTGCTTCATCGATGCATTCAGCACTCGAATTTTTCAGAACAGCTTTTTTTTCTGTTACTTCAAAACCATCAGGGCATATCTTAACACACGCCCTGCATCCAGTACATTTATTCGTATCTATCTGTACCATTTATATCTCCTCATCTCTCGACTACTTCGTAGTCGAGAGTTGCCGGTATTTTTACACAACGAAGTTGTGTAGTGCTTTGCAATAGAGAGTTGTTTTCTATGCACTCGATTACTTGCGTAATCGAGATTTATTCCCGCACACGGAGTGTGTGGTTCTGCGAAAACGAAGTTGTACAGTTCAAAATCGTGTTTGTACTGCTTTTGCATGTGCATACAAACCCTCTGCTTCTGCTATTGTTGTAATTGTATCTTTAAGTGTTGCAAGCCCTTTTTTGTTTATTATCTGGATAGTTGTTTTTTTGGTGAAGTGGTCGATGTTAAGTCCTGAGTAAATTCTAGCATATCCTGCTGTTGGAAGTACGTGGTTTGTGCCTGATGCATAATCGCCTGCTGATACGGGAGCGTAATTGCCTATGAATATAGAGCCTGTATTTTTGATTTTTTCAAGAAGAGCCTGTGGATTCTTGACGATGATTTCAAGGTGTTCTGGTGCAAAGTTGTTTGAAAATTCTATGCACTCTTCTATTGTTGGTACGGTGATTATTGCTGCATTTTGAAGCGATTGTGTGATTATTTCTTGCCGTTCACAGCTTTTTATTTCATCTTCTATGATTCGTTGAACTTCTGTTGCAAGCACATTCGAGGTGGTTACAAGTATGGATATCGCAGCAGGATCGTGTTCACATTGTGCAAGCATATCCCATGCCACATGAGATGGTTTTGCTGTGTTATCTGCTATCACCAATATTTCACTTGGTCCTGCTGGAAAATCAATTTCACATTCACCTCGCACAAGTGTTTTTGCAGCGGTAACGTATGCATTTCCAGGTCCGACGATTTTATCTACTTTTGGTATGGTATCAGTTCCATACGCCATTGCTGCCACTGCCTGCACGCCACCAACCTTGAATACCTGATCTGATCCTGCAATGTGGCATGCTGTAAGGGTTGCAGGATGTATGCATCCATCCAGTCCCGGTGGTGTGCATACGGTGACTTCACTAACACCTGCAACTCGCGCAGGTATGATAGTCATAAGTGCTGTGCTTGGATATGCTGCCCGCCCTCCTGGTATGTATACACCGATTCGTTCAAGAGGTGTTATTTTTTGCCCGAGCGTTATTCCATCACTGATTTCTGTATACCAGTCGCCGATTTTTTGTTTTTCATGAAATTTTCTGATGTTTGAAGCTGCCATCTTGAGATGCTTGAGTAACCGAGGGTCTACTGTTTTTATGGCTTTTTTCATCTCTTCTGTTGTTACTGTTATTTCAGTTAAATCGATGCGATCAAATTTCTTTGTGTATGATTTTACTGCACTATCGCCATGTTCTTTCACATCTTTAAGTATGGGAAGAACAGAATCATTTACATTTCGAACATTTGTTCGTTTTAGAATTCTCTCTAGTTCTCCTGATGTCAGTTCTCCTAGTTCCTTAACTATCATTCTTATCACAACTCAAAAATCAAAAAGTGTACTCTGTGGAGTTGAACTGCTTTTAGCTTTTTTCCTAACAGTTTTTACACTATCTTCAGGGGGCTCGAAACCATCGATTTTTTGTTCAATTCGTGCAAATAACTCTATATTCTCTTCTGTCTCCTTCTCAATCAATGCTCTTGCCGATCCATAGATATTTTTTACCTTTTTGGAGGCGGTTTTGCTCTGCAGCAGGTAGATAATCTCTTCAATGGAAAAATCAAGTTCTGCTGCAACGACAGCAGCATAGCTTTCATCCTTAATCAACAATCTTGTAAATTCAATCAGTTCTGCTCTTGCAAACTCTCTTGATACATGACAGTGCCTTCCTATTTTTAGTGAAATGGCATCACGGGTGTTACGCATATTTCTGGTCTGTGCAAGACGTCTCCATGTGGAAGGCGGTTGAAAGCGCGTGGACATCTCATATTTGCGTGTCTTTGATACTGCTATCCCGCCGCTCATCAGAAGTGACGCATGTTTCCACATCCGATAATTCTGTCGTCGGCGCACCCTCCCAAGAAATATATCAGCACGAGATAGAACCTCAAACGAATTTATCAGGTCATGAGGGTGCCTGTAGGCAATTGGCAGGTTCTCATCTATCCAGTGGATGAGGTCTTCGGGCGTCTCATCAAGCTGAAATGTCGAATGGTATATCTCAGAAATATCACTTCCTTTAAATATTTTTGCTATTACCTGAAACACGGTTTCCTTGCTGTCTCTTTGAGATACTGTAATATCTTCCAAAATAAGCTCATCGCGCCCTTCTGCCACTGCCTGGAAATCATTAAGAGCGCTTCTCATATCTCCGCCAGAGTGTGCTGCCAGAACCTTGATGGCATCAGGCTCAATCCTGATCTTCTCCATAGAAGCTATTTTTTTTATAAAAGATTCGATGGTGGCAGTTCTCACTGCAGCGAATTTTATACTCTTGCATGAATCCCGGAGTGTTTTTGACATTCTGTAGTATTCATTTGCGATCAGGATTATGGGCTGATGGGTGTTTTTTATCACCCCGATTAGGGCATTTGCACCACCCCTATCAGCATTGCCATGAATATTATCTGCTTCATCAAGAACAACCAGTCGCTTTCCATGTGTACCTTCAAATGTCCCCATCTGTGATGCAGAGCCTGCTATCTTCTTGATCACATCTGCTGTCCGTGAATCGCTTGCATTAAGCTCAATCAGATCCCATCCAAAATCTCGTGCTAATGCATAAGCTGAAGTGGTTTTACCAACACCAGGTTTGCCGTGTAGAATAGCTACACGTTCCATTGGTGCATCCTGCTGCCAGTGTCTTGCCCATGTTTTAAGCTCTTCAATGGGTTTTATATGACCAACCAGATCGCCAAGATGTTCTGGTCGATACTTTTCAGTCCATTCTTCACTGCTCATAAATATACTAAACCGTATCTGTTTTTTTATAACTTTCTATCATAAATTACGATGGGATAACTCTTTCTCCATCTCTTTCTTTTTGGTTTTATCATACCAAAAAAATCTTTTTATTGTTAATTGGATTTTAATACCGGAGTTGTAACTACTCACCTTTAGGAAGCATTATTCTTTTGAATTTCGCTTACTGGAGACTGCTCAAACCTTTTCTTTATCATTCCCATAAATCTCTGTCCTCTTTTCTTTGATGTTTCATAATGATGTCCGCACATTTTACTACATCATATGGCTCCCATAATTCTCTGCCCAAAACACCATTGCATACTTCCGGAGTTTCTGGCAGTGTCCTTATTTACACCGCATAATGAAACATTAAAAAATCGTTTCATGTCCAGGGTTTTTCTTAAATATCTTCCAACATCGCTGGTGTTTTCCTCTTTTAAATTTGTTAATGAAACTCCAGTAGGACTGAAACATAAGTTTGACAGATTCTACTCTTTTTGAAAGATGGCGTCCCTTCTTCTAGCTTGAAAGTTCCTGTGTTTTGTCAGGAAAATTCAATTGACAGTTTACAAAAATTTATGTTTGAATCTATGAAATTCCCTGTCTTTGTCTTAAAATCAGTGTGTTTATGTGGTCAAAATTGGCGTAAATCACATTTTTTACGGTGTTTTTCAGGTAATCTATTGTAACTGTCAAATTCATTAGGCTTTTTTTTATGAATTTTGTGGAGGTGTGTTTGAGTTCTTTGTGTTAGTATCGTATCAGCGATATGAACAGTTGAGCGATGAAACCGATGATCAATGCTCCACAAATGCTATGCTCTGACCATACTCTTAGTGGTTTTATCTCGATCTCGTTCTTTAGTGAATGGAATATTTTCTCGGATTTGAGTCTTTTCTCCGGTATGTTTGTAGTGCTTGTTCAAGTGTCAAATTCTCGCTTGATTTTATGCAGAAAAATCATTCTCGTCCAGTGATAGTTGCATTTTCGACAAGTCTTAACGCCTCTTCTTCGCTGAGTTCTTCCGGCTTTGTCTGGTAGGAGTAAGTCACATCAATCAGCACATTATTGATTTGGAACTTCATAGGGAGCTGTTTATTCCTGTCAATCGAATTCTGTATCTCTTTTGCTTCTTGCAACTTTCTTAGTGATTTTCTTGCTGTTGCCTCCAGTTGCTGTTTTTGCAGAGTTTCTGAGAAATAAAAATAGTCAATACTACTCGGTTTGACATACTTTATGCCTTAGATGCCTTTTTCAGCATCGATTAATTCGGCTTTCTCTTTATCGAACTCTTTGATCCGTTTGTCGTCGCTCTTGTTCAGCTTCTTAGCGGTCAAATATTTCATTTTATCTGCCAAAACAAGTCCGATGTTCTCCTCGCTATGAGCACCTTTGTCAAAAACAACCAGTGAACCAGGCATCAGTTTTCCCTTTACCTGTTGATACGTGTCAACGAAGTGTTTAGAGTCATGAACATTCCCCCTTTTCACTGTAAGTCCAATAGGCACATTGATAGGACTTGCAAGCTCGCTCACACCAACCGTTACCTGTTTCTTATCCGGTCTATGATCACGACTATACCCATATTTACCGAGTTTGGACTTATCTCCATAAAGAATCAAGCTCGTCCAATCAAGATTTATGTCGGTATGCTCAAAATCATACCTCTGAAACAAACAATCCTGAATATCAGCAATAATCTCCTCCCCATCCTCTCCCACAATCTCCAAAACACGAAAAAAAGTTCGCTCCTCAAATCCATCGAGACCAAAGATATCAAGGGCTTCCCCTTGATTAATCCAACTCACCCAAGCTCTGCTAATACTAAAATTCTCAATTAAAGCTTATAGCTCACCAGAGCCATTATCAATGAGTTTAAATCCCTGCCCCTTTTCTTATATTTACCAAAGATAGCAGGAAAACCGAGTTTTTCATACTGCCCACAAACAGCAAAGATCGTCCCAACCGGAAAACAAATATTATCATTTGGAGTGATACAAAACGTCCCCAGTCTCGTTTGACTAAACATAAACCAAACTCAACTGGGGACACTCCTAATAAACCACAACTGTCAAAGTTAGGATACAACTATACAACTGTAAAAGTTGCAATCTGTGATACAACCATAACAGTTGTATATGTGTGCCTGCAATGAACCTGAGCCACAACCAGATCCAGGGTGATCAAGCCCCCACATCTCAAACCCGATGACTGGCTGGTCCAGCCCGAAGTTTAGTATCACCGATGGATGAACATCCCAAAAAACGTCGACGTCTACGCCATAAATTTATACGATGCCCAAGCGTCTAACAGTGGTGGGACGATCGAGGTCCTTCTTGGTTCGTAGGCTTGCGTTGCCGCAAATTTCACCTCGGCAGCCGTAGCATCCGGGAACTCTGACCGCAGCAATGCGATAGTTCCTGTTACAAAAGGCGCCGCTGCACTCGTTCCGCCCAACGTGAGCAATTTACCTCCCTCAACACCGAGGCTGGTAATACTATCACCGGGCGCGCTCAGACCTCGCCTTCCGATCGAATTTCCCAGGTTGGACTGATTAATCGGTCTACCCCAAATGTCGCACGCTGCAACCGGGATCACCCATGGATGGCGGGTGATAGCAGAACTTCCGATGGTTCCTTGATTCCCTGCTGCCGCAACAATAATAACGCCGCGCATTGCTGCATAATCGAGAGCCTCTTCTAACTCGTGCTCTCCTTTGGACGATGGTTGCATGAGAGCAACGCTTAAGTTCAACACATGCGCACCCGCTTCGATGCAGTCAACGATTGCCGCTGCCAGTTCATCAGGAGTTGCGTTTGGCATCTCTCTATTCGATGAAGCAGTCTCTGAAAAAATAGGCCGTACAAGCATGGTACAGTCGGGGCAGATCGCGGGAGCTGCAGAACTCCGCCTCCCGCGCAAGATACCTGCCACAAATGTTCCATGCCCGCATGCGGCACTATCAAACTGAGAGCATGTCCCGCTTGTGCTCCCGGGAATCTCCTGGATATTCTCACCCGCAAGATCCGGATTGCTCACAGCGATGGGTCCATCTATCAGCCCGACCGTAACTTCAGGTCTTCCAGTAGTGAGGTCCATCAACGGTGTGAGTTTGACCAGATTTAAGGGGTTCATAGTAATAATCGCGTGTCTTGTAAGCGGAGCCTTTAAAAAAGAAAACCACATTCCCAACTGCATTTAGCATAGCCTAGCCAAGTCTTAGAATAATAACAACCCATAAGACAAAGACTTAAGACATCCCAACGATCATCCATCCGCTGTGGAATAATGACCTGCCCATCAACGCTCCGATTCACTCCAGGATTATAGTGTCTCCTCGGCTTGTAGAGCGATGCATCTGCTGTAAATCCTGGCATTTTCATTCCTTTTTTCATTTTATTTATCTCCTTTTGTTTCAGATATCTTTATTCACCGGTCAAAAAACGGTGACATCTTTGTGACCAGAAACG
>RXIJ01000039.1 GCA_004212095.1 Methanosarcinales archaeon
AATTCATCTTGGCGTGGTATAGCGAGGGAGATGTAAAGTGTCTTACAGCAAAACACAAGGTGCTCTTTGATTGCGGGCGCATGTCCAATCGGTGTTGAAAATACTGATCTCTTCCTTGATAACGTGAGCGAGCTTACAGGAAGGCCGGTTCCGGTTGAACTCAGGCAGAATCGAGGAAGGCTCATCGATGCAATTATCGATGTGCAGTTCAAGGTTGCACAGAAGAAGGTTGCGATCTTTGCAGACCCTGATGTTGCATCCGGGATGGCGAGATTTGTGCATGAACTTTGGATGGATCCGGCAATTGTTGCAACCGGTACCGAGAGTAAGGAGTTTGTAAAGGATGTACAGGCGATAGCAAGCCAGACCGGGCACGAGATTGAGATTATCCCGGGCTGCGACCTCTATGAGCTGCATGAGGCGATAAAAAGGGTTGGTGTTGATCTGCTGATGGGAAACACGCATGGAAAAGTCATCGCTGATGATGAGAAAATCGCTTTCGCAAGACTCGGCTTTCCTGTCTATGACCGTGTTGGCTACCAGAGGATACCAATTATCGGGTACAACGGCGGGATCAATCTTGTCGACCGGATCGCGAACGCGATTCTGGATCATGGAGATGCGTAATCGAGTGTTGGCACTGTTTGGGATGGGGTTTTCGTCCTGACGGTGTTTTTGTGATAAGATATTTGTCAAGGTAGTCTCGTAAGGCTTATTATACGAGTAGGTGGTAGATATTAGTACACATGGAGCGAGAGAGGACTGATAGAAGATGTTTCCACACTTTCAGGAATGGTACAGTAAGTGTCTCTGGGCGCCGTCCGGCTTCCATGGATCAGTTGGACGTGGATGGGAAGTTGTGGAGCGATGCATACAGAATCGGGAGGAGCCGAATGCGAAAACGCTATGTACAGGCTCCATACTCAAGTCCGGGGTTTAGTGACTGGTCAAGTGAAAAGCAACTAATATGATTACAAATCTAGAAAAATATAAAAAAGACCTTACAGAATTAATTGCCAATGGTAGTTGGTTAGCGATGGCGATGCATGCTGATTTTCTTGTAGAAGATTTTCATAATTCCCTAAAAAAAGAGTTGAAGGATGAAAAAAAAGTTGCTGAATATATCACAAAATTACCTTCATTCGAAAATGATTATCAAGCGTGGTATTCAGAAAGCCTTGTTTTATTAAAACAACTTTTACCGGATCGTGTTTCGGATTTTACAAAATTGTACGAAAAATCCAAAACAAGAAGAAAGGAAATCACCTATGAAAATTATGTTATTGAAGATGCTCTCCAAGGTCTGCGTGTTATACGTGGCGGGGAACTCGTTGTTGGTGCTGATGCCGCAATACCAAGATTCAGACAACAACTCAATATCATTAAAGCAATAAATAAAAGATTTGAAAGTTCACTTTTTGATATAAGACAACTTGTTCAAGCTGATCTATTTGATTCAGAATTGGAAGCAGCAAAAGAATTAAACACAAAAGGATTTTTACGAGGTGCCGGTGCCATAGCAGGCGTTGTTTTGGAAAAACATTTATTGCAGGTTTGCGATAATCATGGCGTAAAAATCACCAAGAGAAATCCCTCAATTTCAGATTACAATGATAAATTAAAAGAAGCTGGCACTTATGAAACATCCTCTTGGCGGAAAATACAGCATTTGGGAGACTTGAGAAATCTTTGTGATCATAAAAAGAAAAAGGAACCCAAGACGGAGGATGTTGATGTGTTAATTGAAGGAGTAGACCGCATTATAAAAACAATTTTTTAATTTTATTAGATGCACCCTCAGATGCCTCGGATTTGAGCGAAGCGAAATCCAGGGTCAGTGACGTTAAAGGTCTCTGATAAACCGTGTGGAAGAACAACCTGTCCAAAACATTCATAGCCAACCAACCACCATAACCCTGTGATCCATATCCCTATATTCCAGACGTCCACAAAAATTTGGGCGACCATCAGACACACAAGAGGTCTTGAACATGCATGTTAAAAAAAACCATACCCTCCCTAAAGAACCGGAGAAGTAAGGTGGAAGACTATCTTATAGGCACATATTACTCAAATCTCTCGGACGTCATAAGAGACCGGCTCAGAAAGATTGTTGCGGAGTACAAGAGAAAAATGAGGTTGGGATTGCTACAACCTTCTACAAAGAGGAAGATAACGCTGCAGTAAGCTGCTGCCATAATGGACGCCCCTGTGTGAAAAACTCTTAGGGAGCTTGGTTGGGAGGGCTGTGTACCTGGGATACGGAATGGGAGAGCTGGGGAGAGAATCCTGAATGATCACTATAAGCGATTCCACCCCCTCTCATCCATTTTGGAACGATCAAGCGGCCCCATCTTCTTCGATCCATGTACGGGCAGGTCATGGATGGGAGTTGTGAAGAGATACATATGGAATCAGGAGAATCCAAATACGGAATCGCTACTGAGGAGTTGCCTAAGTAGTTGTGGCTTGATTTGGAGTACTAAAAGAATCAGCTTTTTTGGGGGGTGTTGATTGGGAACTTTGCTTTTAAAATCCTCATTATTCTATACATTTATCTTTATCCAAAAGAAAGATAAATTGTTTCCCTCTCGCGTGCTTGCGTAGATAACCTAATTCAGCTAATCCCAAAAGATCTGTTCTTGCGGTTTGGTAGGTTATATCATAACGTTCTTGCATTTCTTTCACAGTTGTCGGTCGCTCAGTTTTAGTCAGAGTGATAATCACGTCTGCCTGGCGGAAGTTTAGATCAGGATTATTTTTTATCGTTTCAAAAATCTTCTTATTTGCCGACTTTGTTTTTTCAATGTACTTTTCAAATGATTTTAACGCAATATCGAGTTGTCTCAAGTTGAATTTTACAAAATAAGTGATGTCGTTATCGTCTGTTTCGGAGTGAATATACGCTCGTGTATATTTAACTGGCGCATTTTTTATCGCAGTGGATACTGCAACGTACTCCAACCAATCATATCTCTGAGAAATTAAATACCAGTAGAATAAAGCTCTTGCAGTTCTTCCATTTCCATCATTGAATGGATGTATATATCCTATTACATAATGAAGCACTATTGCCTTAACAATAGGATGAAGATAAAATTCAGTGGGTTCAGTGTTGGCAAAATCGCAAGTTTGTTTTAGGAGTTTGTTAATGCTACTGTGATCAGGTGGCTCATAAAGAAGCTGACCTTCATCTCTTGAATATACTTTAACCTCATTATCCGTTCTAAAAGCTCCTTCGTACTCTTTTTTTTCAAGAGTGTCTTTAGTTATTTTTTTATGAACATCCAGAATAAGTTCTAATGTCAATGGTTGGTTTGGTTGCGTATTTTCTTTAATGTACACAATCGTAATGTAGTTGTTCAGTATCATTTGTTCAGAAGGGGTCTTAGGTTTCCTATTTTCCCTCAACATTTGTTTCGCGACTACCCTTGTTGTAGCTGCACCTTCCAACTGGCTAGAAGCTATTGCTTCTTCCATCAATGAATTGACCAAATATTTTCTTTTTAAGTCAACTGATGGCATATGAGATTCAAAGTCAATTTTACCTCCAACTCGCATATCTAAGCCATGAAGCGCCTTCTCAATCAGTGGAGTTTGAACATAATGCAATGTTAGGCCATCCAGTCTAATCGCCCTATTATTAAATTCCCTAACTAACTTGGCATAACCCCATAATAGTTTAAGATTGAACTTAACGTCCTTAAATCTCATTGGGAGCTCATCCCAATGCAAATATTTTGAATTAACAATATCTAAATATGGTTTAAGCTCTTCGATAGACTTACTATCGCTTTGTCCTAACAACTTATGTATTTCCTCATCATCGGGTGGTTTTTCTGGAATTCTCACAGTTACACACGCTCTTTATCTACTTCTACTAATTTGACATTCATTAGTATTCATTTAACTATTTGTCTTGTAGATAAAATTATCTACTAATTTGACATTCATTAGTATTCATTAACACTCATCAATATTCGTTAATGTTGTCGAGCTTTGGTTCTATCAGGTATTATGGGATGAGGATTTGATTTTTTAATAGAGATTTAAGATTTACACTTATTTAGTGCCAGTATTTTTTCTTTACTATTCTCATACAGCCTCCCGATTTCTTCGATGTCTGATATAGGGTCGTTGATTTTGAGAAACTGATATGACGGACGTAGAGGTCGGGTTGGTTGTGTAGTCAGAAGGGCTGTGTGAAACGGATTCGATCTTGCTTGCACGAGAATTGAACGCCGATCCGCTCTTGATAAACGAGAGATGGACAAGGGCTGCGACGTGGGTAGACTCCTTTGCGATCGAGAACAGTCAGATAGCAATTCCTATATACCAGACAGACAAAGAATCCACTATGGTAATGAGAACGATTGAGATCAAGGAAATCAAATACGAAGTGGACAAAGAGCGAAGGGGGGGCGTAATATCCCGATTGAAGGAATTATACAGAGACCAGCTCGACATATTCACGGAAGGGGATTTTGTTGGTGTCCGGGGTGATCTGCATAACTACAAAAGAAGAAGTAGAATACTATGGATAATGAGTGGTGGCAAACATGGGAAGGATTTACCGACCTGTTGAGATTGAATGTGGCAATAGGAAAGCCACGACTGTCGCAATTATAGATACCGGTGCTGACGAAACGGTGATTAGCGAACGGTTAGCAGGTAAAGTTAATTCTGACTTATATGGCGTTTTCAAGGCGATCTGTGCTTCAGATACCATGTTGGAAGGAAAGTATGCTGACGTAACGATCAGGGAACTGTGGAGCAGAGTTGAGATTGTAATGGCTGTTGGTGTTTCTGATAAACCTTTTGGGACGGATGACATTGATGATGAAGGGGTTGAAGCGATACTCGGGGTCGATTTCTTGCAGGAAACAGAAATGCCTCTTGATTTTGGTTATTGACACATTGAATGACTATGTGTGCAGGCAACGCATTGATTGCGTTATGCACCCAAACACCTATCAAAAATATTCATAGCCAACCAACCCCATAACCTTATGATTCACACCCCCTTATTCTATGACACCCGCACAGATTTAGACGACCATCAGACACAACAGAGGGTCTTGATCATGCATGTTAAAAAAACCATAACTCTTCCGAAAGAACCGGAGAAGTTATGTAGAAGACTATCTCATAGGCACATATCACTCAAATCTCTCGGACGCTATAAGAGATGAGCTCAGAAAGATTCTTGCAGAGTACAAGAAAAAAATGAGGTTGAGATTGCTGCAAGTCTCTGCAAAGAGGAAGATAACGCTGCGGGAAGCTGCTGCCATAATGGATGCCCCTGTGCGAAAAACTCGTGGGGAGCTTGGTTGGGAGGGGCTGCGTATCTGGGATACGGAATAAGAGAACCGGGGGAGAGGATCCCGGATGATTACTGTAAGCGATTCCACCCCCTCTCATCCATTTTGGAACGATCAAGCGACCCCATCTTCTTCGATCCATGTACGGGTAGGTCATAATCACAGAGGTGGTGCACCGGGAAGTATGTAACAGAAGGAATCACTTTTGGTAAGACAGATGCCAATCTTTTTGGAAAAGGCGATTGGGGACTATTATATTAATTTCTGAGATTAAAAGACAGGGACACATATCCAATCTTTACCTACCATATTTTGATTTATATTCTCTTAAAGCACGTTTTGATGAGTGCCACACTCTTCCAATCTTAACTGCATCCAAAACTCCTTGTCTAGCTCGCAGGCTCAAGTATTCCTGAGAATATGTAGTATCCTTGCCAAGTTCTTTCAGAGGTAGCAATTCATCAATTCCACCGAAGATTGATAGATACATTGTGATGCTCTCATCCAAAGCTTTTGCAATGAAGTGCACAAATGGAGAAATGTTTCCATTATCTGCTAACTTAAGAAATCTGTAATATTTTCTTCTATTTTCTATTTTTAGTACTATTGGGGGAAAATTTTTGGAAATAAAATATAAATTTGTTAGTAACCGTGCCACTCGTCCATTACCGTCTATGAAAGGATGAATCTCTACAAATCTATGATGGAGAAAAGCAGCAGTTTCAATAGGATGTATATTACTTTGACCAATCTTATTGATCAATTCATCCATTAATTTGATGACTTTTGGCCAGTCGGGAGGTGTTTTTATCGCACCGGTTATTCTTACATTTTTGGTTCGATATTTTCCTGCCTCTTCAAGAATACCAGCGGTAACAATTTCATGAATCTGCTGTATAACAACATGATCCAATTCTTTATTGCTTTTCGCTACATCTTCCAATAAATCAAATGCCTTTGCATTATTTGTAGCCTCGAGATGCTCTTTTAATGATTTCCCGCTGATTGTTATACCCTCTTCAAGAACAAGCTTTGTCTCTGAAAGCGTAAGGGTGTTACCTTCTATTGCATTTGAATGGTACGTATGGTAAAGACAATACTCCCTATTCAGTTTTTCCACAGCATCTGCTGGTAGCGGGCGTTTTGAATTTAACATTTGAATTTTTTCGTCAATACGTGAAAGGATACTTTCTTGAATTAATGAAGTGCTGGTATTGGTATTAGACATAATTTACCCTACCAGACATAGGATATAATGATATCTATATATCGGTATCGGTGAAATTTTGGATCAACCGATATCAATGAACACCATTCAACAAACTTGGTATATAGGGAAATATAAACGCAACCATATTTTATCGCTACTGAAATTCGATACATATTTTCTATGCACCCGATTGCTACGCAATTGAGAGCTACCCCTGTGCACCAAGTGTACAGTTCTGCAGAATGAATTTGTGCAGTTTCTTGAAAGATATATCGTAAAAACCAACAGATATCAGTCTGCATTTTTGTATCAAATCTGTTTTCAAAGGGCAATCAATATTCAAATATCTCTCCCTGCTCCAGTATAATTACTTCGCTCTTGCACAGACTGGTTACAAGTTCTGCAAATTCATCTGGTGACTGCTCGATTACTGGAAACGTGTTATAGTGCATTGGTATTACAATATCCGGTCGTATCCAGCTAGTAGCGATGGCTGCTTCACGAATACCCATGGTGTAGCGATCCCCGATAGGAAGAAGTGCAACATGTGGTCGGTACAGCTCTCCAATAAGACGCATGTCTCCAAAGAGAGCTGTGTCGCCTGCATGATATACTCTGGTTCCGGCATCATCTATGATAAAACCAGCCGGACATCCACCATCGAAGCCAAATGCCGAATCGTCTATACCTGCAGAATGTATTGCTTCTGTCATTGTAAAGCGAACGCCTTCGATGGTGATGCTTCCTCCTTTATTCATACCCTCACACTGTATTCCGCTTTGTGCAAGGTATTTTGCAATTTCGTGCATAGCTACAACACTGCAGTTATGTTTGTTTGCTATGTCTACTGTAGCTCCAATGTGGTCTGCATGTCCATGAGTGACTGCTATTATATCTGGTAACACGTCTGTTGTGGCTGCCCCAGGATTACCACTCAGGAAGGGATCAATGATCGTTTTTTTGGTTTCACTTATTTCAAAACATGAATGTCCATACCATTTTATTTTCATTACATATCACACTCTTATAGTACAATATTTATATTTCTGTGCAGGAAAATATAAACATTGCCATACTTAAGAAAACATAGGGGATCTACTTCGTTCTCGTTGTTTTTACTGGCAGAACTCATCGATTTATAACATGGATTTCGCAAGAGATAATGATAATTCCAGACTCCTGCCAATGTTTCCATTAAAATGCTCGCCATGGCCCGGATATATTACATCAACATCCAGTTCCATTAGCCGCTCAATTGAATATACAAGCGCTTCCGCACTGCCTCCATATAGATCTACACGACCAACCCCCCCGCCAGCAAACACAGTATCTCCACAAAAAAGACTCTTTGAATGCTTATGGTACAGACAGATACTTCCTGGAGTATGCCCTGGAGTATGAATCACTTCAAGCCCACCACCTTCTACAAGAGGCAGCACTTCCCCATCGGAAAGCAGCATATCAACGTCAACCTCTGGTGCTGCTGCACTGAACATTACAGCAGCAGAAGCGCGGTCATCACACAGGAGTGCTGCATCATCTCTATGTAGTGCAACCCTGGCACTGCTGCATTCTATAATGTCTACAAGCGAGCTTGTATGGTCATAATGTGCATGTGTCAACACCACCAATTCTAAATTCTTCAAAGATAATTTCAAGGCTTCCGGAAGTGCACCAGAAGCAGCAATACCAGCATCGATCAATACCTTAGAATCGGAAAGCAGATATGTATTAGCACTGTAGGATGATGTGTGAAGTAATTCGACCTTCATAGAATACACAATAAACAACAAACAACTTCAAATTTTCTATAAAAAATAGGTTCTCTGGTCAATGGCACTACTTTGAGGAGATAGTACAATAGAATCAATAAATTAAATGTGGTTGGTACTCCATAATGTTAGCATGAGGGTTCATAAGTCACTATGAATCCACACTGCAAAGCTGCGCTTTCGCAGAAAATAGCCAGTAACCTTTAATTCTCGATTGCGAGAAGCACTAAGCACTGCAAAGCTTCGCTTTCACAGAAATTACCAGTAACTGCACAACCTCGCTTTCGCAGAAAATAGCCAGTAACCTTTAATTCTCGATTGCGAGAAGCAATCGAGTGCATAGAAAATAACTCACGACTAGTAGTCGAGTGCCCTCAAAAATCGAATAGAAATTTCTGCGAGCTCAAGATGTTTTGTGCTGATGCCAAGGCTCTTGAAAATTCTATCAACAGGTGGAAGTATCTGTTTGTTGATGTAATAATTGGTATCAATTGGTAAATTGTTTGCTATCACATATTCTGGTTCTTCGGCTCTTGTTACAAGTAAGCCACTTCCTGCAATAATAACAAAAGGTATCCTGTCCCCTATATTTGGAACAGTTCCACCTCTCCTTTTTATTTTTTCGACAACGGTTATATGTGGCTGCTTGTTTCGGTAGGTTTCTGTTTTTTTGGTGTAGCGTCTTGTTAGTATAAGTTTACTTAACTCATCCGGACGCGTTTTAATATCAAGAGCTCTAATCGTGTTTATTGCATCTCGAACAGTTTCTGCTGCCTTGTCGATGCTTCCTTTTTTAAGTACAAGCTCTAACACGTCATTTAATGTGTTAGATGCAAGTTCACACCAGTCACGGCGTACCGTTTCCATTCCTTTTACCTTGATCTTATCTTCCCAGCGATCACCACTTTTTTCAAAGACCCAGATTGCATAGCGTTTTTTGGCAAGAAAAACACCTCTCCGAGCAACAGCTTCAAAGACCAGCTCCATCGGCTTTTCAAGATATGATGTGACGACCTCTGCAATTTTTGTTCCAAATAGCGAAGCCTTATCAATAGTAAGCTTCTTGCCACTATTTATTCTAACAAATACGCTGTCTGTGTCGCCATACACCACTTCAAAAGAGGAAATGTCATCACTATCTGTTACTATGGTGTTTTTAATGTCTTTTTCAATCAATTGCCTGGTATAGAGGATGTTTTCTCTACCGTAGCTTGTTACCGAGTTTGCAAGATTGAGACTGTACAAACGTGCACGTGCATAACCAGAGTAGCCATAAAAACTATTCAATAAGATCTTCAAAGCAAGCTGTGTAGCATCGAGTGCATGAATTTCATCTTCACTTGCCTGTTTCATTTCTTCTTTTATCCCAACCCTGAGCTTAAGCAGCCGTTCCAACACCTTTGGCAGGATCCCCTGCTGTACTTTTTTTGATACAAAATGTCCATTGGAAGGTGTTGTTATAATATCTTCAGAACTATCTGGTGTATCTTTGATAATCTCTGTAGTGTAGCAAAGATTGTGTGCCATCATAATGCTTGGATAAAGTGAGCGATAGTCGAGAATGACAATGTCTTCAGAGAGACCGCGCGCTGGTTGCAGCACTTCTCCACCTTTGAGTTCTTCGCCAGCACGGTGTCGATACGAAGATAATTTTTCACCAGGTTTTGGCGGCATTACCCTCTGGTTAGAACGATACTCTTTTAACAATAGATTCTCCACCATTGCTGTCTGTCCACTGTCTAGAATATCTTGCAGAAGTGATCCGCTCACCCGTGCAAGAGCAATATACTTGTCAAGGAGTCGGTATCGCATCATCATTTCCATCGCAAGATATGAATCGTTACGGCAGTACTCTATAAATGTTGGAAGCAAGTTCTCACTATTCCAGTAATTCTGCATATCCCCAACCTTGACATCGTGCTTTTCAAGACCAAGAAGTTCCTTTGCAGAATTTTTGAGTGTGTACTGTTTAAGGCTGAACTCCTTTCTGATAATGGGTAACACATCAGCAATGATTCGACCAGTAACTGTTACGTGGGTGGTAGTACCAATACGCCGGTAATACACTGGCTTTCCATCCCGTCCGATGTCTGACTTTATGCCAGCATCAAGGTGTTTTACTCTATCTACAATATATGGAAAATCGAAGCCGTTGGAGTTATAACCAAGAATCACATCAGGGTCAAAATCTTTTACAATCTCAAAAAAACGCTTGAGAAGAGATATTTCACTATCGCAGCCTTCAACTCCATCGAGTCCTGCAACAGGTTTTGCAGAAAGTACGATTGATTCTCTCTCATTGTACGATGGCTTGAAGTACATGCTAATAAGAACGATTGGCGATCTTGTTGCATCAGGCATGCCACCAGAAGTGGGACACTCAATATCAAAGGCAAGAAACCTGAGCTTTGCATTTGATACCTGTTCAACAGGAACCATTTTTCCAATCAACCGTAAATCAGAATCAACCCCATCTACACCAAATCCTTTTTTATCAATTTCTTCTACTGATACAAAGCTCATACCACCAATGCCATGATCGATCATAAACCGATTTCGAAAGAGAATATCTGTCTCAAAAACCTTTCCAAATTTAGCTACACCATCACGGATTTCTCGTACATCTTTTGGGTCAGAAACAACCACCCTGTGCATCAAAACAGGATTTTTATAGTATCCAACCGCAGGAAAACGCTTCACTTCCTCAACCTTCAAAATCTGGGGAAACTCTGATCTAAGCACATTTTCTATGTTACTGGTAGTTGTTTGCAGATAAAAATACGGCTTAAAATCCGGAACAAAACAGCATATACTTCTACCTTTGTGATCGCGCCCATAAAAACGAAGCAGCGGCTTTTTATTCTTATCATATGTGTAATCAGCATCAAGAATCTGAAATTCTACCATGTGAATAACACGCCTCTACATTGTTATATGCCTTTTCATTACTTAAAACTCCAAAAACCAACTCTCTGATAATTTTGTGGTGAAACGAGTTTTAGGAAATAATTTCGAGAGGCATTGCCTTGAATGAACAGGTTACTCGTGCACGGCCCCAGTCTATGACACCTCCATATATTGTAGAATTCTCTAACTACCACAATTTGAGTAAAGTATATATAGAGATAGTTACCTAAATATATTAAGGACTCAGTTTCACGTCTGAAAAAGCAAGGCTTTCCTCCTATGACGATAGAAAATTTGAAGTTGGAAATTGAGTTCGAAACATCTCTTACTCTCACCAAAATTCTGGAGACAGATACCTGCTTAGTGGTTTTGCAGGTCTGGTGCAGGTAAGTTAAGGTTGTTCCCCAAAAAATAGTAGAAAGGCGGATAGGATTAACCATTCTGATATCAACCAGCCAAATGTAATGGTGAATGAAGGCAATTATTCGTTGTATAATAATTTGCCTGACAGTATTACAAGCCCCTTCCCCAAAATCTATGATTTTGAGATGGAGTAGTTAATATTTGGGTTAGAAACAATAAATGTGTTTGTTCACTGCAAACGTAAACAAAGTGAGGTGATTTAAATGACAGAAGAAAAAAAACCAACAACTAAAGAAAGTGAAAAACAAGGAAATATAGAAATAGTGCCAAAGAAAAAAGAATCTTCACTATGGATGCGAACACCTTATGAGTTATGGGGTGAGATGGACAGGATGTTTGAAGACTTTACACGAAACTTCGGTGAAATGTTCTGGTCACCATTATCCTCAAGAAAAAGGCATGTTCCATTTCCATGGAGGACTGGTGCAGTCACGTATCGTGAGCCTTATGTGAACATTCTTGATACCGGGAAAGAGTTTAAATTGAGTGCAGAGTTTCCAGGTGTTCCAAAGGAAAATATTGAAATAACAGTAACCGATGATGCCATAGAACTGTCAGCCAAAGCAGAAAAAGAGGAAAAAGAGGAAAAAGAGGATTATCTGCGTCAAGAACGTGGATACTCAGAATTTTACCGAAAACTTGTTCTTCCGGAAGAAATACTACCTGACAAAGCAAATGCAAAACTGGAACATAGCATACTTGAAATAAGCCTTCCGAAGAAAGAGCCGAAGATAGAGCCTAAAAAACACAAGCTAGAAATAAAATAGAACCACTTATTTATTTTTTACTTTATCTTTTTTTGATCTGATATATTTATTCTTGTTGTATCCCGTGGCTGATATTAACTGGCATTCTGTTTCTGCAGATGATGTGTTCTCGCTTGTTGACAGCAGTGAAAACGGTCTGGACAAGCACGAGGTTGAAGCGCGTATTGAGCGTTTTGGTTTTAATGAAGTTAGTTTTAAAAAACCTGCGAGTGCATTCTATCAGTTTTTTAAGCAGTTTTTGAGTCCATTGATTTATGTGCTGCTGGCTGCTGCTGCTGCAATGTTTTTTCTTTCCGAGTGGGCTGATATGGCAGTTATTCTGGGGGTGGTCCTTGCTAATGCTGTTATTGGGTTTGTACAGGAGCGAAAAGCCCAGCATGCACTTGAGTCTCTTGCCAGAATGTTAGCTTCGGAAGCAGCAGTGTTACGTGACGGGAAGAGAGTGGTTGTTTCAAGTAAGAAGGTTGTGGTTGGCGATGTGGTGTTGCTTGAAGGCGGTTGCCGGGTACCTGCAGACATACGTTTGTTTTATGTGAAAAATTTGCAGGTGGATGAGTCGGCTTTGACTGGTGAGTCGCTTTCTATTAGAAAAACAAGCGATATTGTTGTTGGAGAGGACATCCCTCTTGCTGATCGGTTGAATACGGTTTTTGCTGGCACTTTTGTGACACATGGACAGGGTCGTGGTGTTGTGGTTTCTATAGCAGATAATACTGAGATTGGGAGAATTTCAGGATTTATTGAACAATCGTCTGACTTTTCCACACCTCTTGTTCGAAAGTTGAACGTGTTTGGAAAACAGCTATCTCTGGCTATCATGTTTATCGCTTTTTTCACATTTATGTGGGGCTTGTGGTTTAATTATGATATCGAGTTTATTTTTCTTGCGGCAGTAAGTCTTGCTGTTGCTGCCATACCCGAGAGTCTGCCTGCTATTGTTACGATCAACCTTGCAATCGGTGTTAAAAAAATGGCAGAGAGAAATGCAATAATCAGGAACCTGCCATCAGTTGAAACTCTTGGCAGCACCACTGTGATATGTACTGACAAGACTGGCACGCTAACGAAAAACCAGATGACTGTTACTGTCATAGATACGATCAGCCGCAGGTATACACTTACTGGTGCCGGATATGAGCCTGTCGGAGAATTTTTATATAACGGGCAAGGAGTGGATCCGCTATCCGATGACAACCTTATTAGAACACTTGAAGCTGGTGCATGGTGTAATGATGCAGCGTTAAGTGAGAATGGATCTGGTATTGAAGGCGATCCAACCGAGGGTGCACTTCTGGTTGCAGCATTAAAAGCAGGAGTCGCATCTGATTTACAGAGGCTTGACGTAATACCTTTTGAGCCTGAAAACCAGTACATGGCAACCCTGCACAAACTGGATGAACAGAATAATATCATCTATGTGAAAGGCTCACCCGAGAAGGTTTTATCATTCTGTACCACACAGGAAGGAAAAACATCTCTTGATTTAAAAGAGGCCGAAAATGCTGCTCGTTCGATGGCATCAGAGGCACTTAGAGTACTTGCAGTGGGATACAAAAAGGTGGATGCCTCAAAAACCCAGATAACACCTGAGGACATAAACAAACTCGTGTTTCTTGGACTGTATGGCATGATGGACCCACCAAGAGATGAAGTCGTACATGCAATTGGGATGTGTACAAATGCAGGCATACGTGTAATTATGGTAACTGGTGACCATAGGGAGACTGCACTCGCAATCGCAAAGAAGGTTGGTATTAAAACAGGGGGCGTAAGTACAGGTGCGGAAATTGATGACATGGAGAGTGAAGATCTCGCCTGCTGTCTTGATGAAACATCAGTATTTGCAAGAACCTCACCAGAACACAAATTTAAGATCGTACAAAATCTCCAGCAAAAAGGCGAAATTGTAGCAGTCACGGGAGACGGCATAAACGACGCTCCTGCATTAAAAACGGCAGACATTGGCATTGCCATGGGCATGTCAGGAACAGAAGTGAGTAGAGAATCGTCAGACATGGTACTTGTCGATGACAACTTCGCAAGCATCGTAGCAGCAGTAGAAGAGGGACGTAATGTGTACAGCAAGATTCAAAAAATCATACTCTGGACACTGCCAACCAATGGAGGCGAGGGACTTATAATAATGACTGCTCTACTCTTTGGGTTCACGTTTCCGCTATTACCCCTACACATCATCTGGATAAATACGGTAACTGCTATTGGTCTTGGAACAACACTGATAGCAGAACCAAAAGAGGAGGGACTATTGCGACGACCACCACGTCCGGCAACAGAACCTTTGTTAACATCTTTAATAAAAAAACTGATATTAATCGTTGCAATATTAATGGTAACCGGTTCCTTCACACTGTTTTTTTTCAACCTTAACAATAACGAAGACATAACTGTTGCACGTACCATCGTACTTAATACGATAGTGATGTTTGAAGTCTTCTACCTGCTCAACTGTAAATCAATCAACAAACACGTGCACAAACAGATATTCTCAAACAAGTTCATGCTAATTGGAATAACAATCGTAATGCTCTTGCAGATGGGGATAACCTATCTTCCGGCAATGAATTCCATATTTCACACAGCACCCCTTACATCAGCACACTGGGTAATGATCGTTGCTATCTCAAGCACCGTATTCTTTCTTATGGAATTCCTTAAATATCTGCGCAGTAAAAAAACAGTATTAAGTGAGCATGAGCAGAGTGAACGATCCTGATAGTGAGGCAGTGTCGATCAGCCTGGAGTTGTTTGATCGTGCGGAAAAACCCTGTTTCTCTCATAAGGTTAAACAGTGGGGGTAACCGATTGAATCTCTTGTATCGTCATGCAGGATATGGAGATCATCGACACGCACCGCCGATGACCATTTTCGATAGGCTGGGTTCAGGGCATTGCTGACCAAATAGATCAGTGGACGGATGCAGACACTGACAGAAGTTATTGAGTACGTTCCGTAAAGGAATTGGGATGCAAAGACGAGGCTTTTATCAGCATGATATCATCGTATATCCCGGGTTTTATCGAAGCTGCAAAAACAGGCAAAACAGACGTTGTGATTGGTTCGCGCTTTCTGGAAAAAATGAGACAAGACCTAAATATAGGATCGTGGGAATGAAGGTGTTGAACATGTTTACCCGACTTGTTGGGGATATGAAACCACAGACTTTCAAAGTGGCTACCGGGCTTACAGCAGAAGAGCAGTAGAGAAGATTAAAATAAGAAATGGATGCGGGTTCGGAAATATTAACGTGAGGTCGGGGGATTGTAATTTGAACGTGGTGAAGATTTTGATAGATATGAGATATGACACTTTTGGCACGTCGTCAAAGAATCCGGTTTCTCATGGGTTTGGGGGTGCTCGGGCTCGGTTATCTGGCTCATTGCAGAGAAGAGACTTCTGCTGAATGTGATCTCGAGGTTGGAGGTTGGGTTAGGTTTTTCAAAGTTCTCATAAACATTTTTCTTACCTGATAACAATATTTAATAAGTTCTCATAGCTTAAAAGAGCACTATCTAAAAAACCAGTAATTTTGATTAACGTGATTGCTAGCGCAATCGAGAGTCGTGAGTTGCCTTCTGTACAACGAAGTTATGCAGTTGTTAGGTTAATCTCTGTATAATCGGAGTATGTAGTTCTGTACAACGAAGTTATGCAGTTGTTAGGTTAATCTCTGTATAATCGGAGTATGTAGTTCTGTACAACGAAGTTGTGCAGGTCACAGAGCGCTTCCAAGTTGCTCTCCAGTCAATTGGTCAACAATTGTTATAAACTCTTCTTCACGTCCATTGGGTATTGATGCGCCTGATGCAATATTATGGCCGCCCCCTGTACCACCAACAGCTTTGGCTGCACTTCTTATTACTGTGGCAAGGTCAAGTCCCTGTGATACCAGTTTTCTTGTACCTCTGCCGGAAACTTTTACCATATCAGATGTGCTGTTAACTGTAATAAATGGTTTGTCTGGAAATATATAGCGGGTTGTAATACCTGCCACGATGCCAGTGCCTGAGATGTTGGACAACTTCACGTATCTTATGTATTTTTTCTCACACATATTTTGTTCTGCTATTTTGAGTGTATTGATTAGTGATCGCCGATTTTCCATATCAAGTCGGGTAGCCTGTTGCAGCTCGGTTTTATCCCGGAGACATAATGAAAGTCCAATACCTGATTGTTCAATTTTGCCACAAGTGTTTACAATCGATACAAACTTATTGGCATCGCAGATGATCTCGCTTTTCAAGTGGTACTTTTCTCCTACAACAGCATCGACTGCTTCAATACATCCTCTTTTTAACAGGGTTAATACGAGAGCTGACGCGAGTTTTCTTACAGAGTCGGAATCAAGACTGCTGATATCACCTGAAAGAGAAAGCTTCGATAAAAACCGATCAAGCTTTGATTCGTCTTCCGTAAACTCAAAGTATGGCTCAATGGTATTAGCAAGAACCGTGTGCAGATCGCCATCTTCAAGCATAAGTCCACAACTTACTTCAACAGCACCGCAGGAGATTGCTTCCTCAACAATAAACTGGTTTGCTCCACTCATTGACTGTTTATCACCAAGCGCACCAAGTATCGCCAGACCTGATAAGTCGGTGTTTGGTCCCATCAGACGTGCTACAAAATATGCCACTCCTGATGCTGAAAGCTCAAATGATCCATCCAGTCCGACATCGTGTGGATTTACATGCATACACTCGTGTTTACCAACTGGCTTATGATGATCAAGTATGACCACTAATTTTTCTATCTGCTTGATGATTTCCGGCTGCCCGCTTCCCATATCGCATAATATAACAGTGTCAGCATCAGTAGAACTGATCTTACGTAGAATACTCTTTTCAAGGCAGTTTACAAAGCTTGCCTGGAAAGGTATGTGGCATCGAAAAAGAGCAGTACAAATAATAGCTGCCGATGATATGCCATCGGCATCATTATGTGATATTACCTGAACATTGGTTGCACGATCAATAATAAGCCTGGCCGCTTTTTCAGCAATTTCGATTAAATCATTTATCATCAACGTTAAAAAAGTTCAGCGCGTGATTAATAATTCAGCAGCTTTAATAGAGTACTTCCAGTCAAGAGGAATTTTTTTGGCATTTTTGTAATAACGCACAAGACGTCTGATTTTTGCTTCTACCAGATTTAGCTGGCGTTTGTTGTGAACATCTTTTTTATTCACATATATATGCTTGTACATTCGAAGTGCTTTAACAATCAGATTGTACAAATCTTCAGGAATTTTTGATATTACATTATTTTCTGCCATGGCTATGGAGATTTTCTTTTTCGCAATGAGTTTGAAATCTGCAACGCCATAGGTGTCTCTGAGAGTCATCCCTATCTCGCTTGAAGACATTCCCTGTTTGCCAAGGTTAGTAACAATTTCTACAAGCTCATCCTCAGTATAATTGCACCATTGAAGTGTATTGCTCTTCACTGGTCTTGTAGAACCAGATGAGCCTCTGGTTCGAACATGCATCTTTGCCATTAGTATCATCCTTAATAAGGGGGTGCCGTTAATAAAGCTTGTGGAGACAAATGCTGCTTGTGCGAAGCCAGTTTATATCTGACTGGTAAAGTTCTCTAAGATCAAGCAGTTTGAGTTTGAGCATTGCAACACGGCTTACTCCAAGTCCCCATGCAAGTACTGGTGAAGTAATTCCAAGAGGATCTGTAACCTCTTTTCGAAATATACCTGCACCACCCAGTTCCACCCAGCCAAGTTCTTCAATATATACTTCAGGCTCAACACTTGGCTCTGTGTATGGAAAATATCCCGGCCGAAAACGCACATTTTTAAAGCCCATGCGATGGTAGAATTCACTTAAGTATCCAAGAAGATTGGTAAAGCTCGCCCCTTCATCCATCACCACCCCTTCAAGTTGTTCAAATTCCGGGGTATGGGTGGGGTCGATTGCTTCTCTACGGTATACACGATCGATACAGAATGCTTTAACTGGTGGTACTGGACTTTCTGCAAGATATTTGATTGTAACCGGTGTTGTATGTGTGCGCAGTACATCCTGTTCTGCCTTCTCTTTACTCCAGCTTCCACCCCATCCAGTAGAATTAATTTTCCCACCGTGCTCATGCATTTCCTGTACTGTCTGGTAACACGATGGCAGTTCGTCTGTGGTCGAGTTGAGGTAGAATGTATCCTGCATGTCTCTTGCCGGATGATCCTGCGGCTGGAAGAGAGAATCGAAATTCCAGAACGAGCTTTGAACAGTCTCTCCTTTAAGCTCTGTAAATCCCATCTCAAGAAATATATTTCTCATCTCGCGAATGATGCGCTCGTATGGATGCAGCTTCCCCCCGTAGATCGGCGGCGGTGTTATGTGAATGTCGTAGCTTTTCAGTTTCACTTTTTTCCAGTCGCAACCAGTAATCATCTGCTGGGTCAACATCGCAACCTCTGGAGTAGCATCAATATCAATATCTTCTGATGCGATTTTTAATCCGGCTTCAGTTAATGATATGATGCGGGTTTTGTCTTCCTCAATTCTCACAAGAGAGCGTTTTACAAGCTCCGGAATGGTTTTTTTATATGCCTCCGGAATGGTTTTTTTATTTAGAAGAAGTGTTAATACCTGTTCATCCTTACCCTCTTCAATTTCCTCTGCACTCGCAGTTGGAGTAAGTATCCCTTTTCTTATTACTGCCCAGTTTTTTCTTTTAAGCCACCCAAGAGAAACCCGCGCAAGTTTTTCTGGAAATCTCTTTTTTGCTTCATTAATCGATATTGGAAGAATGGACAGCATCTGCCGTTCCGGGAGCCCATCTCGTGCATACTTTTCTCCTTCATCAGTCAGAGCATACCTTTCATTAATAACATTCTCAAGTCTGACTAATCCTTTCTGTTCCAGCATCATAGCAGACTGGACACACACCTCTATCTTTTGATTGCAGCTTGCAGCAAGGACACTGGCAGTTAGTTCATCACTATTTTTCAGGGCTTGCAGTACCGTAGCTTCGCCAGGGGCAAGATCGTATTTTATTTCCACCACATAACCACTGCCGAATGCTTTTTTTCATGCAGTCCCTTTTTAGAAACATGCTGCTCAATTCTTTTTTCTATACCGGAATCAACCTCTACATACCTGCCAACAAAACTTGCTATGTACATGACTTCCTGCTCAAAGTTTCTTGTTATGTGGTAATCCATCACTCGCACATTCAATAGTCTCCCGAGACGGCGGAGTATCAGATAAACGAAATAATCAGCATCAGGGTCAAACTCACCCATGTATTTCTTGCCGGTTAATATTGTCCACATCTCCTTTACCATATCATCTCTTCCAGCGGGCTGCATCACAACACAATAATTATGTGAAGCGTTCTCCATTTTTTTTAAATGCTGTTCAATATCCTTTACCTGCCACAGGAAATGAGAACAGATGACCAGATCAAATTTATCCTTGATTTCACGATCATTGATATTAAACCAGTTATCGGTTATTATTTCCACATTTTCAAGTTCATTCTCTTTAATATTCTGCTTCAGAAGCTCTACAGCTTTTGGGGAAGCTTCGACAGCCACGATGTTTTTGACATGTTTAGCTAAAGGTATCGTCAGTGTTCCAGGACCAGCGCCTATCTCAAGGACACTGAAGTTTTGGTCCAATATTTCACTCAGTACCTCTACTGCGTGTCTTCCATACTCATAATTATTGTATTTCGCCATCATAGCGTAATCCCTGGCGAATTTGGATTTAAATTCGGGATCGTACCCTATTTTCAGAGGTCTCATCCGTTGTTTCTGCATTTCTTCCCATGCATCTTTCCAGTTCACTTCTACCATTTAAACTAAACCTTCCATCGTCCATTCTATCTGCATTTGATATAGCCTTTATCCTGTTTTTGAGAGACACCGCACGCTATTGTTTTATTGGTTCTTTGGGAATTCCCGTTACACGTACTTCATCACCAATAAACTTCGACACCCGTAACAAGACCCATTGAATGTTCCTCTGAATTAACCTCTCTATTATTACAGTCATGTAAATCTCTTTACACACCTGTATTCTTTATATATCTCGTCATATTCCTTCAAATCTCCACAGAGTATCTGATCTCTGATATTTTCCAGAGGTTTTACCTTTTTATTTGTGTTATCTTTACTCAAAAAAAACCATACGAACGACACAATCACAAGGACAGTAAGTATTATACCGCAGACAAAAGACTCAGGATCAACTTTGTCCGAGAGTGTAATTAGACCAAATGAAACTAGACCAAATGAAACACTTAGACATACTAATAGGACTGCTAAAATCATAGCCGCATACGTTAAAAAACGCGTCCGGTGATTAGATATCTCCCCACTCAAAAATACTATCCAATCGGCAGGCGAAAGCGGATTCTCTTCTTTATTGATCTTATCTTCTTCCTTCATTGATGTGCCTTTTTTTTATCTGCATTTGATATAGCTTTTATCCCGTTTCTTGACGTATGGGAAAGTATAAACGCAACCATGTTCTCTTGCTACTGAAATTCGATAAGTTAATTTAAGACGCCACACTTTATTATTCCAAACTAAATTCAAAAATTTTGTCACCAACTTTAAATATAATAGAAAAATCAAACTATATCTTGAGAACAGAGATAGTCAAACGTGTTTATGATTAAACTTGGAAAAATTGGATTTGTCAACTGCGACTTTCCGTACTATGCAATAGAAAAAGGAATAGTGCAACTAAAGAACGTGGAGATTGTCGAATCACATCCGGTAGACCTTGCAAAAAAAATAGAAGCAGGCGAACTTGACATCAGTCCAATCTCATCTATCATGTACCAGCAGATAGACGACCTGTTGGTACTGCCAGGGATTAATATCGCATCTGATGATTTCACCAAAAGCGTGCTTGTATGCTCAAACGGCATAAAGAGTCTTGAAGAGCTGAGAAATAAAACCCTGTGCCTCCCGGATATCAGCGCAAGCTCGGCAATCCTGATACAAATCATCCTGAAAATTAAGGGTATACACGATGTGAAAATTAAAAATTGTGTGGGCAGGCACACAGAAGACGTACTGAAACAGAGTGATTCAGCACTTTTTATAGGAGATCGGGCACTAACGGCAGCACACAAATGTAATGTTATTGCTGACCTTGGGAATGAATGGCGAAGCCTCACAGGCAAAAAAATGGTATATGCTGTATGGGTTGTTCGAAAAGAAATTGCAGAAAGTAACCCAAGAGAGGTTGCTTACATTCACTCCAAATTGATCGAATCAAAGAATTACAGCTACCAGCACATAGAAGAAATAGCAAAAACAATCAGTGCAAAAAAACACTTTGATAGTAGGCTAATGGAAAACTACTTCCACACCCTCAACTACGATCTTGATGATGAGAGCATCGAAAGCCTTAATTCCTACTTCCAATATGCAAAAAAGTACGGATTCATAAAAAAAACAAAAGAAATAGCGCTGATGAAAGCTTGAGCGTTTGATGGCGATTGTTTTGGACTGGACTATACATAGTATATTTCACAGTTGAAGATATGATTAAGAGTAAGGAACAGTTCAAATCTTGTGGCTGAAAATCATAGAGAGTGTGTAAATGTCCCTATAGCGCTTAGCTGCGACACAATGAAATATTATTATATTATTCTTCACTGGTGTTAATGTTTGGAGTTTTTAATGAAAACATCTATATCAGGAGTGAATCAATTATATGTTACGAGGTGAAATTGAGAATGGTTGATTTGAACTCTATAATAACTCTTATTGGAACCAGACTTGCAATAGTAGGAACCGAATTTATTTTTTACGGTCCTGCTGCTGAATGCGAAGGTTGTAAGTTAAAAAACACCTGCAATAACCTGAAGGTAGGAAATAAATATAGGATTGCAAAGGTCAGGAAGGAGCAGGTGCACAAGTGTGCGATCCACGATATTGGAGTATATGCTGTTGAAGTGTTACCAGGTCAAACAGTGGCACTTGTTGATTCGAAAAAAGCATTCAATGGTTCAAAAATTTTATACGAGCCGCCAGACTGCAGTGAATTTGATTGTGTAGACTATGATCGTTGCCACCCGGTAGGACTAAATGTTGGTGACAAGTACACGATTGTTGAACTACTTAATGAAGAACGTCCACAGTGTCAGATGGGCTACTCACTGAAGGCGGTGGCGCTTAAATAAAATAAGAGCTTGATTGCTAACGCACTTGATTACTTCGTAATCAAGAGTTATTTTCGTACACGGAGTGTGCGGTTCTGCACAACGAAGTTGTGCAGTGCTTTCGTAATCAAGAGTTATTTTCGTACACGGAGTGTGCAGTTATTATTATATATCTCTGCATACAAAGTATGCAGTGCTGATTATTTATGGACGCTGTGTTAGGTATTGAAGATGGTACCGCTGTTGTTGGTACTGGTTTTGGCAAAGAGGGTGTCGTGTGTGGTGAGCTGGTGTTTTCCACGCAGTATACTGGTTATGAGGAAGCTCTTACTGATCCATCGTACGCTGGTCAGATTCTCATGTTCACATATCCCCTTATTGGAAATTATGGTGTTAATGGTGAGGCGTTCCAGTCTGCTGGTATGAAAGCCGAGGCTCTCGTGGTGCGCGAGGCTTGCCCTGTCCCATCTCACCGCCTGTCGACGCAGAGTATTGTGGAGTTTGTAGAAAGTGAGAATAAATATGGCATCGCTGGTGTTGATACAAGGATGCTCACGATTAAGACAAGGGAAAGTGGTGCGATGCGTGCTGCTCTTATTGTTGGGAGTAATGATTGTGAAGAAGCGGTGAACCGTGCACGAGCGCATCAGAGAATAACCGAACTTGATTTGATATCACAGGTTACCTGCAGGGAGTCTTATTCTATCAAAGGGGCAAGTGGTGCCAAGCATTTCGTGGTGATTGATCTTGGCATCAAAAGAAACATGATTGAAAGTTTGAAGAAGCGGGGAGTAAACCTGACAGTTGTCCCGGCAACTACAAAGCCGCAAGAAGTGATTGATTTGAAGCCTGATGCCGTGCTGATCTCAAATGGTCCCGGCGATCCGCGGATGGCGAAAGATGCCACTCGTGTGGTTTCAGAGCTTGCAGGCACGGTTTCGATTTTTGGAATTTGTCTGGGAAACCAGATTATTGCACTTGGACTTGGCGCTGAGACATATAAACTTAAGTTTGGTCATCGCGGTGCCAACCAGCCTGTTAAGGATTTTGAAAGTGGGATTGTGCACATCACCTCACAGAATCACGGGTTTGCAGTGGATGCTGACTCTGTTGAAGCAATTGACGCAAGGGTAACACAAGTAAACGTTAACGACGGCACTGTTGAAGGTATTTCGCATAATTATCTTGAAATTATGTCTGTGCAGTACCATCCCGAGGCGCATCCTGGCCCACTGGATACTGAAGCACTATTTTTTGACCGGATTGTTCGGATGGTGAAATAAGGAGATGCCGAAGCGAACTGATATTAAAAAAGTGTTATTGATAGGGTCTGGTCCGATTCTCATTGGCCAGGCTGCTGAATTTGATTTTTCCGGTTCGCAGGCATGCCGCTCTCTTCGTGAGGAGGGGATCAAAGTGGTGCTTGTGAATTCAAATCCTGCAACAATTATGACCGATCCTGACATGGCTGATGCTGTGTACATTGAGCCGATTAAACCGGAAGTGGTTGCGCAGATTATTGAAAAAGAGAAGCCTGACGGTGTGATTGCCGGACTCGGGGGTCAGACCGGTCTTAACGTTGTAAGCGAGCTTGCTGACATGGGCGTGTTTGAACAGTACGGTGTGAAACTACTCGGAACACCACTCTCTGCGATTCGCGATAGCGAGGACCGTGACCTGTTCAAGCGTACAATGATTGATATTGGGGAGCCTGTGCCAAGAAGCAAGGCTGTAACGTCAATTAGCGAAGCTGAAAAAATGGTGGAAACACTTGGACTCCCGGTTGTCATTCGCCCTGCTTACACACTCGGCGGTGCCGGAGGCGGTATTGCCTATACGCTTGATGACCTTTATAAGATCACAGCGCTTGGACTCAACCGTTCAAGAATTCACCAGGTGTTAATCGAGGAGAGCGTGCTTGGATGGAAAGAGTTTGAGTACGAAGTCATGCGGGATAAAAACGATACATGTATCGTTGTCTGTAACATGGAAAATATTGACCCGATGGGTATCCACACTGGTGAGTCAATTGTTGTCACACCATCCCAGACTTTAACTGACAACGAACACCAGATGCTTCGAAGCGCATCCATTAAAATCATACGAAGCCTTGGAATTGAAGGCGGCTGCAACATCCAGTTCGCTGTAAAGGGTGGAGATTACAGAATTGTTGAAGTTAACCCGCGTGTATCCCGTTCCTCAGCCCTTGCATCCAAAGCAACAGGATATCCTATTGCGCGAGTAACAGCAAAGATTGCTATCGGACTTGCTCTTGATGAGATTGTAAACGATGTGACCAAAAAAACGCCAGCCTCCTTTGAGCCAACCATTGATTACACAGTTGTGAAGATTCCGCGCTGGCCATTTGATAAATTCGTGACAGCGGATAATCACCTTACAACTGCCATGAAGAGTACCGGGGAAGTGATGGCAATCGGGCGTACGATTGAGGAATCTCTACAGAAGGCAGTGCGTTCACTTGATATTAGTATGGACTTTGGATATGGAAACTGGACACACGATGAGCTGGTAGACATTCTCAAACACCCGACTAACGAGCGTCTCTTTGCCATATACAAGGCACTGCAAAGTGATATGAGTGTAGCGGAGATTGGCTGCCTCACAAACATTGATCCTTTTTTTATCCTGAAGATTAAGAACATCGTAACGATGGAAGACGAACTGAAGCGTACTCAACTTCATCCCGCACTCCTCAAGAGAGCAAAGCAAAACGGCTTTACAGATGCGCAAATTGCAGAACTCACCGGTAAAAAGAGAGAAGAAATTAACGACCAACGCCTACAAAGTGGCATACTTGCCACATATAAAATGGTTGACACCTGTGCAGCAGAGTTTGCGGCAGCAACACCTTACTACTACGCAACTTACGAGGACGAATGCGAAACTGTTGAGAGCAGCAGAAAGAAGGTTTTAATCATTGGCTCAGGTCCCATACGAATCGGGCAGGGAATAGAATTTGACTACTGTACGGTTCACGCAGTAACCGCTCTCAGGGAAGAGGGTATTGAGACACATATCATCAACAACAACCCTGAAACCGTGTCGACAGACTATGACACATCAGACAAACTATTTTTTGAGCCGCTCACACTCGAAGATGTAATTAATGTTATCGAGCGGGAGCATCCTTATGGTGTTATCGTACAATTTGGTGGCCAAACCTCAGTAAACCTTGCACTCCCACTGCAACAGGAATTAACCCGCAGAAGCGACCTTCAAACCAGCATACTTGGCACAACCCCGGAGGACATGGACATGGCAGAAGATAGGGAACGTTTCAATACACTGCTGCAAAAACTTGGTATTCCACAGCCGGATGGCGGATGTGCAACTTCTACTGCTGAAGCATACACTGAAGCAAATCGCATCGGGTACCCGGTACTTGTACGTCCTTCCTACGTTCTCGGAGGGCGCGCTATGGAAATCGTGTACGATGAAAAAGATCTCACGCGATACATGACTGAAGCAGTTAAGGTATCCAACGATCACCCGGTACTAATCGACGACTTTCTTGAGAACGCGATTGAAATCGATGTTGATGCAGTGTGTGACGGAGAGGATGTGTTAATCGGCGCAATAATGGAACACACAGAAGAAGCAGGTGTTCATTCAGGTGATTCTGCCTGTGTTATACCACCACAAACAATTCCATCTCACATACTGGAAAAAGTTCGTGAGTACATGAAGCAAATAGCCATAGCATTGAATGTGAAAGGACTGGTTAACATTCAAATGGCATATAAAAACGATGCAGTGTACGTGCTTGAAGCAAATCCCCGCTCAAGTCGAACCATACCCTTTGTATCCAAAGCAACCGGGCTGCCTATTGCAAAGATTGCTGCAAAAGTAATAATGGGGCGCAGCCTGCAGGAACTTGGCTACACACAGGAAGTAGTACCAGCAAACGTGTCAGTAAAAGAAGTGTTACTACCTTTCGACCGCTTACCAGGCGCAGACCCACTTCTTGGACCAGAAATGAAAAGCACTGGCGAAGTCATGGGAATGGACACAAACTTTGCCCATGCATTTTTCAAAGCACAGTTGAGCGCAGAAAACGAACTCCCATTAAAAGGCACAGTGTTCATGTCCATACGACAGAAAGATAAAGAACGCATTGCAACAATCGCACGAAAGTTGCAGGGAGCAGGACTGCGTTTGATTGGCACAAATGGCACAGCAGCATACCTTCAGAGCAAAGGCATACAAATGGAAACGATACAAAAAGTAAGTGAAGGAAGTCCTAACGTGGTTGACTTGATACACGAAAACAAGGTGCAGCTAATAATTAACACACCTACGAACAAACAATCAAGAAGCGACGGATACCAGATACGAAGAGCGGCCGTAGACTACAAAATACCTTACATTACCACAATCCAGGCAGCTCTCGCAGCAGCCGATGCCATAGTAGCTATGAAACTTGAAAAAATCACCATAAAACCCATCAAAGAGTACCATAAAGAAAATCTCTCAAAACAATAAACAAAGTATACTACTATATAAATATAATTTGAAATTTTTATGGCATAAACCACTGGGACGTAGAGAATGGGTTTTTTGTGAAGCTATTTTTAGACAGTACATTAAAATACAATAACACAATAGTTAAGCATACAATGGCAGCAAAAAAAAATGAAAGTGGCTTGATGTCTTCCGCAGGGCTCATGCGGTACTTTGATTCAGAAGAAACGAAGATGCTGTTTAATCCAAAAACAGTAGTATCTGTTAGCATAGCAATAGCTGTAACACTGTTAGCGCTTAATGCACACTTTGGTCTCTGGCCCTGAGGACATAGGCTCCGATTACCATGGCTCTTTTTTAAGTTTAACATAGTACCCGATAAGATTTGTAATTCTATGTAGAACTGGAGTGATTATTAATATTATAACCATCGTGGTTGCTGTGAAGTGTTCGATAAACCACGATCCTTGTAATAAATATGTTAGTATCCATGCACCTATTACAAAGTCAAGCTGGTCTGCTATCATAAATTTCGCTCCACGTTTGAAGCCGAGACGACGTTTAATAAAACTTTTGCACATATCTCCGAGCAGTGCACCGAAAGATAGAGAGAATACCGCAAGTAACGTAAAACCTCCAAACCGCCCGGCAAGCGCGGTGTTCATCTGTATTATTCCAAGAATAGTTCCACAGATAACTCCCCCCACAAGTCCTCGATAGGTCTTACCATCTCCAAGAATACGTCTCCCGTCGACAAAGTTCCTGCCAAAGTCAATCGAAGCTCCACCTCCGCACACCACTGCCGTTGGGTTTGCAATATATGCCGGGAGCATGAGCCATAACGCACTCAGAATAACTTCAATCACTGCATGTATTTCAATCACTGCATATCTAAGAATGGTTGTGGTGATATATATAAATCACGATCATTCAATACACTGCCAGCAGGAAGCTGCATCACAACAGATCAATGGTACTACTGTCTCTACAACTTATTATTATATTTCTGCACGACGAAGTTGTGCAGTGCCGCATCACAACAGATCAATGGTACTACTGTCTCTGCAACTTATTATTATATTTCTGCACGACGAAGTTGTGCAGTGCCGCATCACAACAGATCAATGGTACTACTGTCTCTACAACTTATTATTATATTTCTGCACGACGAAGTTGTGCAGTGCCGCATCACAACAGATCAATGGTACCACTGTCTCTGCAACTTACTCGAGCATGTTCAAAATATAGACCAATGGTTTAATCAAGCCCTCTCTTACAATCGTCTGCAATCCTCCATTCCCTCTTATCACATCTGCAACTGGTGGACTCGTGAAATAATAAATTTTAACAAACATTCTCCCCGGTGGATTAGTCATCAGATATTCGTCTCTAAAATCTCGCAGCACGTTTACATCTTCATGCATCGGTGTGCCATATGCGGCAGTAGCAATGAAACAGGGCTGTGGTGTTGGGGTGGGCTCAATCCCTATGTACGCAATTCCTGTCTTTTCACCAGCAGTGATCAAAAACTCCCCATTTGGAATTCCGTTAGTATCCATGTCAAAAGAAAAATTGCCATTTG
>RXIJ01000040.1 GCA_004212095.1 Methanosarcinales archaeon
ATTATGGCAAAGATTATGGTGGTGCGAATTTTTTTATTTTTTTAATCGGAGAACTAATCGGTAATATTTACGAACACTCTGAATTTTCTAATGCGAGTATGATGGCACAAATATATAAAGGGAAAAGTTTAGTAGAAATAACGATATTAGATGATGGAATATCAATACCCGGTTGTTTTGAAAAATGTGGTATTGTGATTCGATCTGACTATGATGCAATTCTATCTGCAATAAATGGAAAAATTTCAACTAAGACTAAAGATGAGCCAAGAGGATTTGGTCTCCGCAGTTCAGTGAAATTATATATAAATGGTATTGGTGCCCGATTGCTGTTGGTTTCCAGAAACGGGGCATTGTATAAAAGCAGAGATGACGAAAGCGTCTATAACGCGGGAGATGCAAATCAATTAATTGGGACACTGATTAGCATCAGGACCCCATATCCTGTTCCACAAGTTAGCATTTATGACTATATTGATGGTTGATACATTCATATAAGCCATTCAAAGATTTATTAAGTTCTCTATTGAGCGCGTATCAACATAATTAAGTACGATTGGTTTGTAACTCTTAAGAGTTACAAACCAGTGTTACTAAACAAACGTATCAAAGGTGATAGTACATGTATCAATCAGCCAAGGAAAGACGACCCATCAAGGATATTATCGGTCCACATTTAGCGTTACGATACTCAGCGGACAAATTGTTCGATGATATTGACTCGCTAAAAAATACTGAAATAATCATCGATTTTCAGGATGTCTACACAACAAGTCGCTCTTTTATGCAGCGATTTTTGTATAGCGTGATATAGTTAATATGCCTAAAGAAAAAACCGTGGTTGTAAACCAAACCCCCAAAAGAGTGATAAATTTAGCTTCGAACATGATGAAGAAGACAACTTTAGCGTACAGAGAAGGTGGATTTCTTCCTTGATGCTGCTCGAAGATTCTGAAACGCACTTTCCGACATTGAGGGAATAAAACATTCTCAGGGGATATTAAAAACGATCAAGTATAGAAAAATTGTTATTGATATCTTCTCTTTTTAAAAACCAGTACCAATCCACCCTACAAGAAAACATTTTGACTAGTTGGCTTCACGGCCGATACCAATGTGTGATAACGTCTCGTGCCTGTCTTATAAAATTGCTACACCCCCTACTTAAGTATAAAGATTGTGTGTACAGGGGTGGTTGTAAAGTTGTTGGGTGTTAGCATTGTTTTGACCTGGTTGTATATTCAGATATAATGTCTACTGTCCTTAGGTTTGAACGCATGGAAGAAATTAGAGTTTGGTAAAACACCTGGGTAAGTTGACAGCTTCCACTGCAGCAAAGATATTTATATCAATCTGCACAATTTCGTTGTGCAGAGATACCAGGAACTCATACATAATGGCCATACTGCGCTTAGCACCCAGTCTACTGTTCATCATTCTAATTACACCAGGTGTAGTTGGAAGTATCGATTCAAATAATAATAAAATTGAGGACTCTCTTGAATTTGAAATAAGCACGACCGCAGATGTTGATGCTGTTGTTGATGTAATCGTGCTTTATGATCGACACACAGACATTCCGCTGTCGATAGGCAAAGTAAAATACAATTTTAATATCGTTAATGCAACTGCCCTCAGGATTCCTCACCGCAGTCTGTGTGAGCTGTCAGAGAAACCCAATGTAGAGATGGTGTATCCCGATCGGGTGGTTCACACATACCTTGATTCCAGCGTGCCTGTAATCAGAGCAGACATTGCAAGGAATACCTATAATCTTTCTGGCTCAAACATAACAATAGCAATCATTGATACTGGCATCGATGCTTCACATGAATGGCTTGACGATCTTGACGACGACCTGTTAACAGATGATCCAAAGGTCATTGCATTCAAGGATTATATTAATTTTTTTACAGACCCGTATGACGATAATGGGCACGGCACGCACTGTGCTGCGATTGCTGCTGGTACTGGTGGCGGCACGAAATACACTGGAGTTGCAGTAAAAGCGAATCTGGTAGGGGTGAAGGTACTTGACAAAACCGGGTATGGGAGCGACTCTGACGTGATTGCTGGTCTTGACTGGTGTGTTGAAAAGAAGGATCTGTACCGGATAAAAGCAATCTCGATGAGTCTTGGTGGTAATCATAACAATGATGGGACAACTCCGGTAGAAATGGCATGTGATGCCGCTGTTGATAACGGCATCGTCGTCTGTGTTGCTGCTGGAAACAGTGGACCTGGCACTAGAACTGTGGGGGACCCTGCGTGTGCTAAAAAAGTTATTGCCGTGGGGTCTGTCGATGACAGCATGAACATTGCAGGTGATTCATCAAGAGGTCCTACTTCTGATTACAGAATTAAGCCAGAGGTATGTGCTGTTGGTGTTCACGTCACATCTGCCAAAGCAGGTACCACTGATGGCTATGTTACAATGAGCGGGACATCGATGGCAACGCCACATGTAGCTGGTGTTGCAGCACTGATGTTTGAATACAACCCAGACCTTACACCAGGCAGGGTGCGACGAATATTGATGGATACTGCTACTGATCGCGGCGAAACTGAACCTGATAATAACTATGGTTGGGGGGTTGTGAATGCAACAAATGCAACCCTGCACAGTGCAGAAGAGCATGACATTTCAATTCTTAAACTCGAAGCTTCTTCTTATGTACTGACGAATAGAACCATGACCATTAACGCAACAGTCAAAAACATTGGGCTAAACAACGAAAGTAATGTGTCGATATTCCTCCAATCGAACGAAACAGTGTTGAATCAGACAATCATAGTATCCATCCGGACAAATGAGAATGTTGACGTGAGTTTTTCATGGGTTCCGGTTGAGGAAGGTTGTTACAATCTATCGGTGAATGTCAGTGCAGTTGCTGGTGAAACACTGCTTAATAATAACATGCGATGTGTGATAGTTAACGTGTCGCATTACCCAGACATCCGGATCAAGCCTCTAAACTATAATTTTGATATCGTGGAAGGCTCATCTGCTGTAGGGAATCTCACCATCGGCAACAGTGGAACACGTCCTCTCACGTTTAATATCACCGTTCTTGCCAATTATCAGATGGAAGACATCCCATACGGATGGATCAATGGAGTCGGCGATGGCACCAATCATCTTTATCTTGGCGATGATAACATCTCAAGCCAGATTCTTCCGTTTGTGTTTAATTTCTATGGAAACAACTACAGCTCTATTAATATCAGTTCTGATGGTTGGGCAAGTTTCACATCAGGAGATGGGTGGCTGTACTGGATGTATGGGAGATGGAAAACACCCCCTATGGATGATTGGGAAAACACCATCTTCCCACTTGGAGATGACTGGGATCCAGGTTCTGATGGTGGAGTGTATATAAAATCAGACCCGAGCAGGTATGTAATTACATGGTATCAAATTCCTCACTGGTACGATAGCAGTTCTTATGGAAATAACAGCTTTGAGATGGTACTCTATAAAAATGGTGAGATCGGGTTCAATTATATGAGAGTTGAAAACACTGAGACGCTTACTGTTGGACTAAATCTTGGTGATGGTTTGCACGGCATCGGTTACATGGATATTCCGGAAAACAATACATCACTACGTTTCAAACCGGAAAAATGGCTATCGATCAAAACAGTAGGTGGCACAATCCCTACCGGTGGCAGGAGTAACGTAACGATTAAAATCAATGCAGCAGATCTCGATTGCGGGAGTTACCAGGCAGACATTCTGATCGAATGTAACGATCCTGATGAGAGTAGTATAATAATTCCTGCAAACATTGAGGTTGGCTGGAGTGTTGCAAATGCCAGAACAGCACTTGAAATCGCAGTTGGAAGCCATGAATATGATCTCAGTTTGGACGTTAACGGTGATGGTGAGATCACCTCACTGGATGCTCTAATAATTCTACAGAAAGTATAGAGTGGTATATTATATCATTTAGGTTTTTTGTTTAAAACTTAACTTTGTTAGGATACATCTTTTACATCCCTAACTATATATTATGGTAGTGGTGAAAAAGTGAGATCATTCAACGATATTATGCCAAAAGAAAATAGTACGGTATCTGCAAGCATGGATGAACTGTTGATAACTATTGAACGTTTAAGCAATTTTTCTCGATGAGGATAAATATGATGATGCTAAATCAACTGAAAACAGGTGATGTTGGAAGGGTGGTAAAAGTTGGAGGAGGTCATGGTATCCGTCAGAAGCTATTCCTTAGAGGACTCTTTGAAGGGAGTTCGGTTCGTGTCATTTCATGCAGTGGTCCTGTAACAGTCGAGGTTGACAGAAACATTGTCTGTATCGGTCGCGGAATGGCACAGAAGATTATGGTACGTAAGGTGTAAGTGAAATGGAAAAAAGATTGAATGAACTAAATTTTGATGAAGAGGGGACAGTTAAAGAAATAGACGAAAGTCTACTGAGACAGGTTGCTGGGATGGGTGTAAGAATTGGTAAAAATGTCAGGATGACGACGAAACAGCCTATGAAAGGGCCTGTTGTGGTAGAAATAGACAAGTCGTTTACTTCCTTAGGGCGAAGCATGGCTGAAAAAATCGTAGTAGAGGTTAAAAAATGAAGATATTATTGATGGGGCATCCGAATGTTGGTAAAAGTGTTTTCTTCAACCGACTGACAGGAGCAAATGTCATCGAATCAAATTATTCAGGAACAACCGTTGATTATACACGCGGGTACATGAGTTTGGATGGAAAAGAAGTCGAAGTCGTCGATGTGCCAGGCACGTTCTCACTTGATCCGAAAGATAGGGCGGAAGAGGTTGCAGTAGCAATGCTCAAAGAGGCAAAAGATGCATACGTGATTTGTGTTATAGATTCGTCCAAGCTTGAGCGAGGGCTTTATCTTGCGCTGCAAATCATGGAAGAGGGCTATTCTGTTATTATCGCTCTGAATATGGATGATGTTGCAGAAGATAAAAATATAAAGATTGATAATCAAAAGCTTGAGCAGGTTTTAGGTGTCCCCGTCGTATCAACCATTGCAATAGAGAACATTGGAATCAGCAAGGTTATATCGAGGTTAAAGGATGCAAAACCTGTTGATGTGGAAGACATCACTGTAATGAGGGCAGGAATGAATCACTGCGGTAGGTGTGGGCGCACATGAAACTGAACCCGGATGAACGATGGGATTTGATCGACAGTATTGCAAGACATGTTGTAACTTATGGAGAATACAGGCACACGCTAAAGGATGCGATTGGTGAGCTTACTGTTAAACCGATGACAGGCCTACCAATTGCGATCGCAGTTATGTATTGTTTTTGGAGTGTCTTTGGTTCGTTTGCAGGAACACTGTGTACAGATGGATTCTTTGTAAAACTCTTTGATGGATACTGGCTTCCATGGCTCCAGGAGGTTTTTCCTGGAAAAGGTGGCTGGATCTACTCTATTCTGATTGATGCCGGTGGAATGACAAATGGTGAATTTATATTATCTGATAACTGTTTTGAAGCTTTTGGCGTACTGACGTCAGGGCTCTTTGTTGCAATTGGAGTGGTTTTACCAGCAATTGTGATATTTTACTTGATGTTAACACTCCTTGAAGATATTGGATACATGCCAAGACTTGCGGTTCTCATTGATACAGTCCTCCACAAAATTGGACTACATGGATATGCAATCGTGCCAACGATTCTCTCGCTCGGGTGCAATGTGCCGGCTGTAACAGCAACAAGGATTCTTGAGACAAGAAAGCAGCGGTTTATTATGATGACCCTTCTTGCCATATTTATCCCATGTGGTGCCCAGCTTGGAATCATGGAAGAGGTAATTCCTGATCTGATTGGATACGTTTTACTTTACCTGGTCATTGGCTATTTCATCTTTGGTTTCATTTTGAACAGAATTGTGCCTGGAAAATCTCCGGAGATTTTAATCGATGTACCACAATACCAGAAGCCGATGATGACAAATGTGAGGCGAAAGTTGTGGATGAGGGTGAGCAGTTTTTTCAAGGTTGCAGTCCCATTTGTGCTTCTTGGTTGTGTTGTTGTAAATGTCCTCTACCTTGTTGGATTCATACAGTGGCTTGGTGATCTACTGGCACCTGTTTTTGTTGGCTGGTTTGGAGTACCAAAGGAAACAGCGGGACCACTCATCGCAGCGTTTTTGAGAAAAGATCTCGCGGTTGCACAGCTCTCGGTAATTGAAATGACACAGTATCAGATGTTGTCTGCTGTTGTGTTAGTCTCGATATACTTCCCATGTGTGGCGACATTTGCGATGATGCTAAAGGAAGGATGGAAGGAGCTTATAGGAAGTGTAGCAGTGCTCACAGTAGTGGTCTTTTTGTATGGTGGGATAATACATCTCATAGGAAAACTTCTTGGGGTGGCATAGATGGCTGAAAAGAATAATTTTGTAATGATCGGAATAGCGATTCTTGGTCTTGTTACTGTAGCATTTGGTCTTGCAGACATACTTGTAAGTGTTGTAGGAGATGGCACCGGACTAAGCATAATTGAGATACCAGGTGATATGTTTAGAGGTGGGTGGGGTGGACTCATCGTGCTCTTTGCAGGACTATTTTACCTTAGCGGTTGTAAAAATGTAGCTGAGGTGCACAATGCTTCGAAGGTTGTCATTGGAAGTGTATTGATATGGATCATGGCAGGAACCGATATCTTTGCGATGATCACAGAGTCGATACCGGGAGGCGAAGAGGGACCATGGTTTAACAGCCTTTCCGGATTTTTCGGGACGTATGCACCACCTTATGCACCAGCAATATTCTTGCTGCCATTCTCGCTTGTTGTTGTGTACTACATCTTAAAACAGGAGAGGGCGAGATGAAAGATACAAAAAGCAGAATGGACTTTAAATTTTTGGATTTAATCATGCGATGAAATCTGGGCCAATACTGGCACCTTCGACATGCAGGAGATGTTTTTTTATCATCACACCCCATGCAAAGCCACCAAGATCATGTTTACCGATGACACGATGGCATGGAATTACTATTGGTGCAGGATTTTTGGATAGTGCACCCCCGATCGCCCTTGGTGATGTCTGCAAGTCTTTGGCAAGCATTCCGTAAGTTACTGTAACACCATAAGGTATCTGTCTCACCTTGTTTAATACCAGCTGCTGAAAGTCTGTGAGATTTTCAAGGTCCACGCTGTATCTTAAAAAATCGACTCTTTTACCATCAAGGTAATCGCCGATATCATTAAGGAGGTAAATTGTGTTTTCTGCTTTCTTCAGTCCATGTCTGGCTTTTGATAATGTGATTTCTCTTATAGTGTTGTGGTAAAGTGTTATGGTTACTGTAAGATTATCTCTGGATAGTGTGTGTGGCATGTAGTTTAGTAGCTGGGTAGAGTAGGTAATTTTTCAAATCTTGTTGTTGAAAACCATAAAGAGTGCGCAAATATGCTCAATGCGTTTGGCTGCGACATAGTTTTCATTTTATCAAATTTCTAAATTCCCATAACAACCTGGGATTGGCTTTAAAAAGAGCTAAGATCATGTCAAAAACATTCATCGTACTCTTGCACTTTCCTTCAATTGAATGAGCAAGAGTGTTGAACTGCTCATCAGTGAGGGTGCCAAATTTTTCTTTCACGACCAGGGATTTGCGAATTTTTTTTCCAATAGTTTCCCGCCATTGTATTTCATATTCCATCAGTGCTTTTTCTGAAACATCGTCTTTTTCGATGCAGCTTGCTGCAACTGTACCCGCCATAACGCCAGCATCAAGAGCGTTTAGAATGCCTCCACCAGTTAGTGGATCTGATTGACGTGCTGAATCCCCTGCAAGCATGAGCCCATTTGCAATTGTTTTTTCAATCGGACCGCTTGCTGGCACTGCTCCAAATACCACCTCTATTATTTTGCCAGTTGGAAAGTGATGTTTAACAAAATTTGATAGCAGCTTAACTGGCATTCCTTTACCAGAACGTGAGCCACGTACCCCAATCCCAATGTTAGCAACCCCTTCACCTTTTGGAAACACCCATGCATATCCGCCTGGTGCAATGCTGTTTCCAAGATAAAAATGGCTGTACTCATCAACTTCAATACCGCTCACAAGAAACTGTGCACATGTCTCAATATCTTTTGGTGCAAGAGTGGTGTTAATTCCTGCAAACCGTCCAACCTTTGATTCCACACCATCCGCACCCACAACAATTTTGGCTTTGATGTCAACCGACTCTCCAATGCTTCGTGCATGAATCCCGGTTATCTGCTTGTTTTTTCTGATGAGTCCTGTTGCAGATGTTTTAACGATTACTTCTGCTCCACTGGATACTGCCTGTTCGGCAAGGGCTCTATCAAATATCTTCCGCTCAAGTACATAACCTACTTCTGCACCAGACAGTTTTTCTGATATTTGAAGTTTGGTTCCGTCTGGCGCAAATATGTATGAACCTTTAACCTCGGCAGCAATCCACCGCGGATCAGGTTTGATGTGTCTTTTTATACCTTCTTTGTCAGCACCCTCTGCACAACGCACAGGGTCTCCTATTTCCTGTCGTTTCTCAATAAGTAATACATCAAGTCCTGCTTTCGAAGCTGTTTTTGCAACAGAAGAACCTGCCGGACCAGCACCAACAACAATAACATCGTACTTATTTTTCATTCTTTTACCGACTCAATGGCGCCAATCGGGCAAATATTTACGCATGTGTCACAGTCATCACAGGAATCGTTTATCTCAATCCATGTTTCGACCAGTTCAAGTGCTGCCATTGGGCATACACTCACACAGGCACCACAGTATCCACATTTGTATCGATTCACAGTAACGGTCATTGTTAAACTCCAGCATCAACAGAATGATAATTATAGTCTTTTAGCAAAGCCAAAACCACGGGATTCCGTACTACACGCAACGCGAGCGGAAATAACCAGTAACTGCACAATTCTTGATTGCGATAGCAATCAAGTGCAGAAAATAACCAATAACTCTTGATCACGCAGATTTGTAGATCAGACTTTTGCAAGAAACTATAATCTCATACGCATGGAAACATATAAAACTTACTCACCTCGATTACTTCGTAATCGAGAGTTTATTGACTCTGTAAAGCGCAAGCTTTGCAATTTGCTTAGCTTCTGTACCGCCTCAATAAACAGTGCAGAGCTCCATGCAAGTGGTATTGCCCACGCAGGATTGCCTGTGTGTTTGTTGATCTGCTCTGGCAGTAGTTTCGTGTTGGTAGTGCTGTTTATCACCATATCGAAATAAGGACGTGTGTTGTTTAACCATTGTTCCCCCATTTTTTCGTCTTTTTGCATGTAGTATTCAGCTATTCTTAGCTGTGCGTTTATCAGCCACAGTGTTGTTACTGTCCATGGATTTCCGCCTCTGTATTTGTCGTTTTCGTATCGTTTTATACCTTTTTTGCCGTTTACCACGCAGTTGAGTCTTTTTTCGATGGTGTTTAACATCTGAATTATTTTTTCTCGTTCATCACTACTGGTAATGTCAAGCATGTTGAATGGCGTGAAAGTGCCGATAACGCTTGCATCGATTACAGGATATATTTCATTGTTTATTATGGCTTTAGCAAAGCATCCCGTTTCTGGTATCCAGAGCATTTTCATTGTTTTTTGTTTAATCCATTTCGCACGCGTTTCGTATTCTGTAGCGCAGGCACTTTTCGACTGTGCCCGCGCGAGTTTTGAAACTTCCAAGAGTGCTGCATAGATTGCTGCACTGGTATACGTGAAAGATCCGTGGTACGTTTCCCACAGGTCAGTGCATGGATCATGCAGTTCTTTTTGTGTTCGTTTCATAAGATATTTTGAGCCGCGATCAATTGTCTGCCAGTAATAATCAATGTACTGCTGCCTTTCCTCCTCTAACAGCGATTGTCCATACTTTGCCATCATGTAAACGGTTGATGCGGTTTCATCTATTTGTGTCGAGTAATCAAAGTTTCCCCACGATGGTGCAAGGCTTCCGTTGAGCCAGTATCGCTGAAACCACGAGCCGTCTTTCAGTTGTGTGTGTTTGCACCACCTGATAAATCGCGGCAGGTACTCGGTGTATCCTGCATTATGAAGTGATTGCATTACTTCAACCGCGTCCCGATTCCAGCAGAAACCGTAGCCTCCACATTCTTCATACGCGTGGTCGAACTCTGGCGCTGCTACTACTGATCCAAGTTTTTCATCAGAGAGAAGCCGCAGCACCTGAAGACTTCGATAGTAGTAGCTGTTTAACCTGCCTGGAACATTTATTTCTTTTCCGCGTAGAAGCCAGGCATTCCACTCTTCGTGTGTTTTTGTGATGAAGCTTGCAAACGGGATGCTTTTTATTTGTTCTTTCAAATCGTAGAGCTCTTCCCGGTTCTTTGCAAAGATTACGTATTGTGTAATCTCTTTTGTTGTCAGTGGAAAGCCTGCTGCTATATTCACATTTCCAATGTCTTCTTTATTTTTTTGAAGTTGTCCATGTTCAACGCCCCACTTAGCACTTGTCCACCATGCAGTACCAAGAGCTTTACCGACCTGCCAGTCATTAAACGCGGGAGTTGTTGTTATGCCTACGTGGTGGTTCTGCCAGTATTGTGAAAGCATATCCTCTCTCTCATCGTAAAATCCTGAATTTTTTTCTTTTTTCTCACCCATGTCAAAGTCAAAATACGTGTAAAAGGTGCCTTCAAGTTCATTGTTATTTATTTTAAGATGTCGTATCAAAACCGGGTAATCGGGTGGCACAACGTCTGTTATTGATACACTAATTCCACTGGAGTGTTTTAGCTCTGTTTTAAGTATCCCGCTGTTGTCCGGATAGTATTGTTTTGACTGCCAGTTAATGGAATTTAACCAGTGAATGCTTCCATTGGTGTTGACTCCAAAGAGCGCTTCTGTCACCTGTTGTGCATAATCCTTTCCTGGATAATACATGCCAAATATTTCGCCTTTCATCCCAAGCGTTACAAGCAGCTGCTGGTTTCCTATAATAGAGTTTGGCTGTTTTATAACCAATGTTTTTTCCTTCCTTCTGGTTGTTATAAACTGTATCTGTTTTTTTATAACTTTCCCTTCACAGCTCTGTGTCCACTGTGTCTTCTCTGGTTTGTTCCATAAAAGTTCCAAACTTTTTTTGCAACAGGCAGGATTGTGAATTTGCAGTCTTCAGCACCCGCATTTTTGCATTTTATTTCCTGCACATGTATGGCTTGATCGAGTACTTCTGTGAAAAACCCTGCAAAATAACCGCTTAAACATCCGCATTGAGCATGTTCTGTTGAATGCTTTATTTCTGCTAAAAAGGAAACTTTTACAGAAATAATTCCTTTACACGAATCAAAATTAAAATCAATGCCTATCACCCCCCATCCAGGAACCTGCCGAATTTCGTTTGAAATTACTTTGAGTTTGTTTACCATAGTCATTTTTTCACCTTAAGTATTCATTTTACAACTTAGATATATGGTTTGTTTCGTCATCTCATCAATTTTCGATAACATCAGGCTCAAGGGAAGTTTTTTGCGAAGCAAAAAGTTGGGAGAATGAATCCGCGAGGCGGGTGATTCTTTTAAGCCCTGTTATACGTGTTTTATCGAAGAGAAAACCAAGGTTCAGTGCAACGTTCCGTAGCGAAGCAGAGGAAAACCGCAGAGTTAAATTTTCACTATATCAATTCGACCACAGGGAGTCTATATTTTAGTTATTTTTAATATCTTTAATTGCTTTATCACATTCATAAATCAGGAAGCTCATAAAAAACGATGTGCATGCTGGGCACGTCCTGTTTTTCAGGGCTTTATACATATAATGCTTCTTCTTTTTTTTATCCTCGATGATATCAAGCTCACGAAATATGGCAGATTGTTGGTCGTAATAATGATGAAATATGCCTAACGACATGGGGCGTATGTTGGTGAAAAACGGCCTGATGTAGCTGATTTTCTACTACAATGTCATAAAAAATTAGCGATTAAGTGTGAGAAATGTGGAGTTAAAGCTAATTTGACAACCTCTATGAGGGCAGTTTCTTCTAAGCACAATACTTATATACTGTACTGTACATTCATAGTAATTCCCTGAATGTTTCTATTCAGGTTTGTCGTAGTTGTTGATGTCAGCCTTTGATTATTGACTTTTGTCAGTTATGTGATTGGCTGTTTTCTATGCTGCGGTATATGTTTTAATTTAATGGAGACAGGAAATATGGTATTTTTTGTCTGACGTTTGTTGTGGCAGTTCGGTTTATTTCAGTTCAATGGAATAAATTGAATTATATCTTTTGATGTGTGCGTTTTTCTTTTCCAATTCTGGTTGATCCTGCCAGAGGTTACTGCTATCAGGGTTTGATTAAGCCATGCAAGTTATGTGTTTTTTGTAAACACGGCGAACTGCTCAGTAACACGCGGATAATCTGCCCTCAGGTTTGGGATAACCCCGGGAAACTGGGGATAATACCAAATGTTTCAAAGTTGCTGGAATGCTCTTTGATTGAAAGCTTCGGTGCCTGAGGATGAGTCTGCGGCCTATCAGGTTGTAGTGGGTGTAATGTACCTACTAGCCAGCGACGGGTACGGGTTGTGAGAGCAAGAGCCCGGAGATGGATTCTGAGACATGAATCCAGGCCCTACGGGGTGCAGCAGGCGCGAAACCTTTACAATGCGCGAAAGCGCGATAAGGAGACCCTGAGTGCTAGCACATAGTGCTGGCTGTCCAGCTGTCTAAAAAGCAGTTGTTAGCAAGGGCCGGGCAAGACCGGTGCCAGCCGCCGCGGTAACACCGGCGGCCCGAGTGGTAACCGATTTTATTGGGCTTAAAGCGTTCGTAGCCGGTTTAGTAAGTTTCTTAGGAAATCTAGCAGCTTAACTGTTAGACGTCTAAGAGATACTGCTATGACTTGGGACCGGGAGAGGTAGGAGGTACTCCAGGGGTAGGGGTGAAATCTTGTAATCCCTGGGGGACCATCGATGGCGAAGGCATCCTACCAGAACGGGTTCGACGGTGAGGGACGAAAGCTGGGGGCACAAACCGGATTAGATACCCGGGTAGTCCCAGCTGTAAACGATGCTCGCTAGGTGTCAGATACGGTGCGTCCGTATTTGGTGCCGTAGGGAAACCGTGAAGCGAGCCGCCTGGGAAGTACGGTCGCAAGGCTGAAACTTAAAGGAATTGGCGGGGGAGCACTACAACGGGTGGAGCCTGCGGTTCAATTGGACTCAACGCCGGAAAACTCACCAGATCAGACAGCACTATGAAGGTCAGGCTGAAGACCTTACCTGATTCGCTGAGAGGAGGTGCATGGCCGTCGTCAGTTCGTACTGTGAAGCATCCTGTTAAGTCAGGCAACGAGCAAGACCCGCACCTACATTTGCCAGCAGCTTCGCAAGAAGGATGGGCACACTGTAGGGACCGCCACCGCTAAGGTGGAGGAAGGTGCGGGCAACGGTAGGTCAGTATGCCCCGAATGATCTGGGCTACACGCGGGCTACAATGGATAGGACAATGGGCACCTACCTTGAAAAGGGACGGTAATCTCCTAAACCTATTCGTAGTTCGGATCGAGGACTGTAACTCGTCCTCGTGAAGCCGGAATCCGTAGTAATCGCGCTTCAACATAGCGCGGTGAATACGTCCCTGCTCCTTGCACACACCGCCCGTCAAACCATGCGAGTGAGGTCTGAGTGAGGATGCGGAAATTTGTTGCCGTGTTCGAACTTGGGCTTCGCGAGTGGGGTTAAGTCGTAACAAGGTAGCCGTAGGGGAATCTGCGGCTGGATCACCTCCTAACGTAATTGAACTGGATGCCGAAAAACTGCTACAACAATACTATTTATAGTGGTTCTCGTAGGGACTTTGCGAATCTACTTAAAAGGGGCTCGTAGATCAGATTGGAAGATCGCTGCCTTTGCAAGGCAGAGGCCCTGGGTTCAAGTCCCAGCGAGTCCATTTGCCAGTGCACCTGTACAGTTGTATGATTGTATGGGGAAGGGCTGAAAATCAATCATTTTCCTCTTCTTTGAGGAAATGTGCGATTTTATGATGCTATGTATATGTGTGATTCTTTGGACGCTTACTGGATGTAAGTGAAATAATTGCTGTATCTGGTATAATTTGTGCCATTCAATGGATGGCTTGGCTCAAGCGCTGATGAGGGACGTGCCAAGCTGCGATAAGCCTCGGCGAACTGCATGGACGTGTTGAACCGAGGATTTCCTAATAAGACCTCTTACTGTTTTAATAACAGTGACCACGTGCCTTAATATGGCGTGTGATTGGGAACGCCCTGAATTGAAACATCTTAGTAGGGGCAGGAAAAGAAATCAAATTTGAGATGCTGTAAGTAACGGCGAGTAAACACAGCACAGTTCAAACTGAATCCACCCAGAAATGGAATGGAGATGTGGTGTTGTAAGGATTAAGCCTTTTTGCAGTCTTCTCAGGTGAAGCTGAACTTGTCTGGAATGACAGACCATAGAGTGTGATAGTCATGTAAGCACAAGCCTGAAAGATTGTGGTTTTGTCCTTGAGTACCGTGAGTTGAAATTCTCGCGGGAATCTGGGAGTCATCAACTTCCAAAACTAAATACGTCTTGAGACCGATAGTGCATTAGTACCGTGAGGGAAAGCTGAAAAGTGCCCTAAGAAGGGAGGTGCAAAGTGCCTGAAATTGAATGGTGATAGAGCGATGTAGCATGAAAGGATCTCTACAATGAAGGAAGCAGTCGCGAGGCTGTAGTACGAGTTGTGGTGCCAGTGTTACATCTTACGTTTTGAAGAACGGGCCAGGGAGTGTATTCGAGTGGCGATGGCTAACCTCATTATGGGGGGAGCCTCAGCGAAAGCAACATGCACACAACCCCTTTTAGGGGCGAGGTGCGACGTGTACAAGCGCGTGGAGTCACTAGATTACGACCCGAAACCCAGCGATCTAGGCGTGGGCAGGTTGAAGCGTGGCGAAAGCTACGTGGAGGACCGTTAGCGGTATTGATTTGCAAATCATTCGCGTGACCTGTGTCTAGGAGTGAAATACTAATCGAGCTGGGAAACAGCTGGTTCCTTCCTAAACATGTCGCAGCATGACCCTGCTGGAGATCGTCAACAAGGTAGAGCACTGATTGGAGAATCTGGGGGGGAAACCCCCTACTCTCTTGTCAAACTCCGAACTTGTTGTCATCGTAGAAGGCAGGCAGTCCGGGCTACTGGGGTAAGCTTGTAGTCCGTGAGGGAGAGAACCCAGACCATGGTTAAGGTCCCTAAGTGTCGACTAAGTGTTAATACTAAAGGGTGTCCTAAGCCCAAGACAACTGGAAGGTGAGCTTAGAAGCAGCTATCCTTTAACGAGTGCGTAACAGCCCACCAGTCGAGGTTTAGGGCCCCGAAAATGGACGGGGCTCAAGTCGACCACCGATACCATGGAGCACCGAGAGGTGATCTGGTAGGAAGGCGTCTGGCATGGACAGAAGCAGGGCTGTGAAGTCCTGTGGACCGTGTTGGAACGAAAATCCTGGCAACAGTAGCAGCATAGCTGGGTGAGAATCCCAGCCGCCGAAGGGGCTAGGTTTCCTCGGCAATGTTCGTCAGCCGAGGGTTAGTCGATCCTAAGATATATCGTAATTCGAGTATGTCAAAAGGGAAACAGGTTAATATTCCTGTACCAATCTAACAATTTGAATGTTGACGCATCCGGGTAGGCTGAGCAGTGTCATCGCACTGTCCAAGCATTTAAACTCTTGGAGTGCTGTAATAGCGAGAAGAGAATGAAGATGTGATGGAGAAATTCAGCTAACCCCAGGTGCCCGTGAAAAGGCTGTTGGATTGATCGTACCGAGAACTGACACAGGTGCCCCTAGCTGAAAAGGCTAAGGCGTGTCGGGTTATGCTGGCTAAGGGAATTCGGCAAATTAGCTCCGTAACTTCGGGAGAAGGAGTGCCTGCCAAGAAGTTGGCAGGTCGCAGTGACCAGGGAGCTCTAACTGTCTAATAACAACATAGCTGACTGCAAATCCGAAAGGATGAGTACAGTCAGTGAATCCTGCCCAGTGCAGGTACCTGAAAGCTCGGTTCAACGGGAAGAAGGGCCTGTCAACGGCGGGGGTAACTATGACCCTCTTAAGGTAGCGTAGTACCTTGTCGCTTAATTGGCGACTTGCATGAATGGATCAATGAGAGCTCTACTGTCCCTAGCCAGAGCCCGGTGAAGTTTACATCCCAGTGCAGAGTCTGGGGACCCCCAGGGGGAAGTGAAGACCCCGTGGAGCTTTACTGCAGCCTGCAGTTGGATTGTGGTTTTGATTGTGCAGAGTAGGTAGGAGACGTCGAAGCTCGCGCGCCAGCGTGAGTGGAGTCAACAATGAGACACTACCCTTTCAAAATTATGATCCTAACCCAAAATATTGGGGACACCTGTAGGTGGGCAGTTTGGGTGGGGCGCCACGCCCTTGAAAAGATATCAAGGGCGCCCAAAGGTTGACTCAGGTGGGTCAGAAACCCACTGAAGAGTGCAAGAGCATAAGTCAGCCTGACGTTATCCCGCACAATGAGGGATGACGAGAGGAAACTCAGGTCTAGCGAACCACTATGCCTTCTTGATGAGGGCTATTGATGACAGAAAAGCTACCCCAGGGATAACAGTGTCGTCACCGGCAAGAGCACATATCGACCCGGTGGCTTGCTACCTCGATGTCGGTTCTTTCCATCCTGGCTGTGCAGCAGCAGCCAAGGGTGAGGTTGTTCGCCTATTAAAGGAGATCGTGAGCTGGGTTTAGACCGTCGTGAGACAGGTCGGTTACTATCTAAGGGTAAGCTGCTTATAGTACGAGAGGAACTGAGCAGCGGCGCCACTGGTCGATCGGTTGTCTGACAAGGCATTGCCGAGCAGCTACGCGCTACAGAGATAAGGGCTGAAAGCATCTAAGCCCGAAACTCCACCCGAAAAGAGACTTATATGAAACGCTCATAAAAGATGAGTTTGATAGAATCGGGATGTACGCACCAAGGGAAACCGAGGTGTTCAGTCCGCGATTACTAATTGTTCTTTATATCCTTGCTACAGCTTTATGAAACTTGCATCCAGGCGATATCCATTGAATCACTAATATATATATAGCGTAACCTTTATTGATATGGTATGGCGGCCATAGCGGTCTGGAAACTCCTGTACCCATCCCGAACACAGAAGATAAGCAGGTCCACGTTCTGTACTGTACTGAGGCGCGCGAGCCCTTGGAAACTATAGATCGCTGCCAGCCAAATCAATTTCTTCTTTTGTTTGCATCATTGCAAAGTTTGAAGTAATATATCTAAATGTAATACGTAATGAGGTTCTTCCGGTGTTTCCTAATAAAAAAATACAATCGTTGGTTGGCTCCAAGATTCAAGTAGAAATGAAAGGCAACAATCATATTCTTGAAGGTATTCTCTCAAGTGCTGATGAGTACCTGAACATACATCTTATTGATACTGTTGAAGTTGAGGATGAAAAAAGGATAAAATCTCTTGGATCTGTGGTTTTACGAGGCAATAATATTATTTTAGTAAATCCTTTATAAATGAGCTCGATCATGAACAAGGATACACTCCTTGATGTTGTAAAGACGCGAAAAGACGGCATCCTGCAGAATGAACTGTGGAAAGTAGTTGGTATAGACAGTCCCAAGTGTTCACGACTGGTTAAGCGATTGCTTAAAAAAAACCTGATCACACGAGAGAAGGTGATAGCAAAAGGTTCCCGAACATTTTTAATCCGGTCGGTCGAAGAAGGGATGCTTGGAACCGTGAAAAAGGAGAGCCTAATATATTTGATTGCCAATGGACATTTTAGTCCATGCACGGGCTGCAGGCTTGAATGTGAGCCCAAATATTGCAAATATCTTACTGACTGGATAGATAATTTACTTGCAGAAGAGATAAAAAATAAAAAACTTGAGGTTTGTTTGTGATATGAGGAAAGTTGTACTTGCTTATTCAGGTGGTCTTGACACGTCGGTGTGTGTGCCAATACTTAGAGAGCGATATGGCTATGATTATATAATAACAGTTGTTGTTGATGTTGGGCAGCCAGAAAGCGATATCGATTCCGCGGTAGCACGTGCACAGATGATCAGTGATAAGCACATCACCATTGATGCAAAAGAGGAATTTGTCGAAGATTATGTTTTCCCATTGATCAAGGCTAATGGAAATTATGAAGGCTATGTGATGGGTACAGCCATTGCCCGCCCATTGATTGCAAAAAAAATTGTGGAAGTTGCAGATAAAGAGGGTGCGCAGGCATTAGCTCATGGGTGCACAGGTAAAGGCAACGACCAGTTACGTTTTGAAGCAGTGTTTCGCTCTACTTCTTATGATGTAATCGCACCAGTGCGGGAACTTGAATTGACCAGAGAATGGGAAATTGACTATGCAGCGAAAAAAGATATTCCTATAACCGTATCAACGAAAAAGCCATGGAGTGTAGATGAAAACCTGTGGAGCCGCAGCATTGAAGGTGGTCTTCTAGAAGAACCGTCTTATGCGGTTCCTGAAGAGATATACACATGGACCGTATCACCATTAAAAGCCCCTGATGAGCCTGAAACCGTAGAAATTGAATTTGATCATGGCGTGCCAGCTGGTGTAAACGGAAAAAGATTTGGCAGCCTCTCTCTTGTTGAACACTTGAATGTTATTGGGGGACAGCATGGTGTGGGCAGGACTGATATGATAGAGGATCGAGTGCTTGGTTTAAAAGCGCGAGAAAACTATGAACATCCTGCAGCAACCATTTTGCTTACGGCACATGCTGATCTTGAAAAACTCGTGCTTACTCGGGCAGAACTGCAATTCAAGAAAACAGTTGATGAAACGTTAAGTGAACTTGCATACATGGGCTTGATGGACGAACCGTTGTATCTCGACCTTAATGCGTTCATAGACAAAACACAGGAGAGGGTGACAGGTACGGTAAGCTTGCGACTTTACAAGGGAAGTGCTGTTCCGATTGCACGCTCATCATCGTATGCATTGTATTCCAAAGAGCTTGCATCCTTTGACAGCACCACGCTAAACCAGAAGGACGCAGAAGGTTTTGCCATATATCATGGCTTTCAGGCACGTCTATATAAAAAAGTAATGAGCTAAAAGGCGATCTTCTGATGCTGATTGGAATAATGTCTGACTCTCATGACAACCTTCATGCACTTAAAGCTGCTATTCAATTCTTTAACGACAAAAAAGTTGAGCTCGTGCTCCATGCTGGCGATCTGGTATCGCCTTTCATGATTGACGCATTATCCAGACTAAACTGTACGTTCAAGATGTGTTTTGGCAATAATGATGGCGATAAAATAAACATTAACAGGTTAGTTTATAGAATAGGTGGCAGTGTTGGCAATTTTATTGAGACCGTTTGCGATAATAGAAAAATTGGGATGTTACACGGCACAAACAAAGCCGTTGTCGAGGCACTGGTAAAAAGTGGAAACTTTGACATTATGATAAGCGGGCACACCCATATACCAGTGATCAATCATGGCTCAACACTGTATATCAATCCGGGTGAGGTATCTGGTATGCTGACAGGTAATAAAACAGTAGCATTATTGGAACTAGATAAACTTCAAGCAGAGATTATCGTTTTATAGATGCAAGCCTACAAAGCTGCGCTTTGCAGAGACAAACAGTAACTGTATACAACGCAAGCATTAAGCACTGCAAAGCTGCGTTCTGCAGAGATAACTTCAACTCTCGATTGTGCAAGCTTGCACAAATTCGTTCTACAGAAAACTGGTAACTCTCGACTACGAAGTAGTCGAGGTGCAAGCAATCGAGATTTGAAAAACGAATGAGGTGTTGATATTTAATGAAAAAAATACATGTTACAGACGCAAACACACTCAAAGATAAAACTGTTGTTCTGGCTGTTACTGGAAGTATTGCTGCGGTGCGTTGTGTAGAGCTTGCACACAGTCTCATACGGAAAGGTGCAAAGGTAATTCCTGTAATGAGTGATGCTGCCACACGCATACTTCATCCCAACGCTATGCATTATGCAACAGGGAACCGGGTAATTACAGAGATTACAGGTGAGGTAGAGCATGTGGTGTGGTGTGGTGCAGATGGCGACTCTGACCTGCTTTTAATTGCACCAGCTACCGCGAATACGATTAGCAAGATAGCGTGTGGTATCGATGACACAGCAGTTACAACCTTTGCAACTACTGCCATTGGTTCCGGAAAGCCAGTAGCAGTTGCCCCAGCCATGCACGAGGCGATGTATAACCATCCAGCAGTTGTTGATAACATCCAAAGACTTAAACGAATGGGTGTGACTTTTGTTGAATCGGTATTTGAAGAGGGCAAAGCAAAAATTGCACAGAACGAAGACATCATTCTTGAAATTGGACGTATTCTTGGCTCACACTCTCTTGATGGAAAAAACATACTGATCACAAGTGGCGCTACAAGTGAACGCATTGATCCGATACGGATTATTACCAGCCGTGCTTCAGGTCGCACTGGTGTTGTGTTAGCTCTTGAAGCTTACAGACGTGGCGCGAGGATGGTCACAATAGTGCACTCTAAAAAACAGGGTCTTCATGCCATAAGAGAAATCATTGTTGAATCTGCAAAAGAAATGACGGATGCAGTGCTCAAGGAAGCCGCAAATACTGATGTGTTAATCAGTGCTGCTGCAATATCTGACTTTACCGTGGATAGGGCAGCGCAGACGAAGATAGATTCAAGTTCGGCCCGTACCATCGTGTTAAAACCTGTAGTAAAATTATTAAGCAAAGTCACAAGAGAATATCCACGTCTTCATGTCATTGGTTTCAAGGCTGAGACAAACATCTCAACAGAAGAGTTGATCACGCGGGCATGGAAATTAATGGACAAATATAAGCTTGCGGCAGTCGTAGCCAATGATGTAGGAAGTGGTGGCATCGGAGAAGAAACAAACCGTATTCATATTATACAGAAGAACAATGGAATTATAGCAGTAGAAGGAAGAAAAGACAAGCTTGCAAAGCGCATCATTGATGTAATAGAAGGAGTAGTGCGACAATAGCTTTACTGCCTTTAAGTTTATGAAAAAAATAACAGCTTTTGCACCAGCACACATAAGCGGGTTTTTCATACCCAAGATAACAAAAAAACCAGAAGAAAGCGGTTCATTTGGGGCAGGTGTATGTTTGAGTGAGGGAATTATTGCAGAAGCAAGCTTTTCAGACACCACCCGCATACTCTTGAATAATAAGCCTTTCGAGTGCAGCCCACTGGTTGATGCCATACACACGCTTACAGATGCACCCCTGGAAATCAAACTCAACTCTACTGTGCCTTTTGGAGCAGGATTTGGAGCAAGTGGAGCAAGTACCCTCACATCGGTGGTAGCAGTAAACCAGCTACAGGACACTAACCTCACGAGAAATCAACTTGCCCAAATTGCCCATACCGCAGAAGTAATAAACCGGACAGGACTTGGAGATGTGCCAGCGCAGATAACCGGTGGGATAGTAATACGATTGAAAGAGGGCGTTCCACCATATAATAAAATAGACAAAATATTAACACCTTTGATTTCTATTTCGTGGGTAAGCTTCAAAAACATATCAACAAAAGAGATACTCGAAGACGACACACTTCAAAAACAGATAGCCATAAGTGGGGAAAACGCTTTAAAAAATCTTATCCTCAAACCAACGGTTGAAAACTTCATGATACAATCCAACAAATTCACAAGCGAGGTCAACCTTGCAAGCAGCCACGTGCTTGATGCAATAGAAGCAGCAAGAGCAAAGGGATACATAGCAGCACAGGCAATGCTTGGAGACACAGCCTTTGCTATTGGAAAAAACGTGTTTAACGAATATGAACACGCAGGAACAAGCCTGGTAAACCACACAGGAGCAAGACTGGTATAGAACTTCAAACCACGTTCGCAGAAAAGAGTCAGGTACATTCAAGAGCTTTTTGGACATAATACCGGACTTTATAAAATCATGATCGAATCACTGCCCTGCGACCTATTTTATGTACGGTCTAAATGCCTGCATGCATTTCAAGCTCAAGACGATCAACAACCGCAAATATTTCTATATCATTAAGAACGAGCTAATAAACGGCAAAGTAGTTCAAACAATCCGGAAATCCATAGGATCGGCGGACAAAGTTTACCAGTTGCTCACATCGGTTAAACCAACATGAATTGCCTCGTATCCATTAGGATGCTGCCCACACAGTATCTTGGCAAGTACAAGTTCATGTCTCGAAAATTCAACAAAAACGATACGGTTCCCTTGTAGATCATTATTTATGAGTTGCCTAAACTCAATCACCCGACACCCACCCAAAACTGATTTCAGATAGCTTTTTAAAGATGAATGGATATTGTTTAAAGGTTGGTACAGATGAATCGGATTTTGACATCACAGAATACAGAACTGCTTAAAAAACTTGCTTAAGATGTAGTGAATGATATAACCAGTGATGCAGACGATGCAGATGTTTGAGGGCCGGTAGATCAGGGGTAGATCGCTACCTCGGCATGGTAGAGGCCTCGGGTTCAAATCCCGACCGGTCCACTTCAAATCCTTGAAATAATCGTCAATGGTGTAATTTAATGTTGAAGATCGTTTTTCTTGGCACTGCTGGCTCTTTTCCCACTTCCAAACGAAATCCCTCGTGTGTTTTTGTTAATCATGAAGGCGAGTTGTTGTTGTTTGACTGCGGTGAAGGAGCACAGAAGCGAATGATGCAGGCTAAATGTGGAATGCTGAATATCTCTTCGATTTTTATCACCCACTTCCATGCCGATCATATTCTCGGAATTCCTGGTCTGATTCAAACGCTTTCGTTCAATGATCGCAAACAGCCTCTTGTAATCTATGGTCCAAAAGGTGTTGAATCGTTTGTTAAACTCTTTGTTGCTCTTGGGCAGTTTAAGCCTTGCTTTGATGTGCAATCTGTCGAAGTGTCAGGCAGGGATGTGATCGTGAGAGATGGCTATCGCATCACAGTCTTTAACACTGTTCATGGCGTGCCAAGTGTCGGTTACGCCCTTATAGAGGATGAACGACCTGGGCGATTTAACCGAGAGTGTGCAATAGCTCTTGGAGTCCCGCCCGGACCATTATTTCGAAAACTTCACCATGGTGAGTCAGTAGAGATAAACGGGAGGATTGTTGCGTCCGAGGAAGTTGTAGGGCCACCGCGGCGCGGTAGAAAGATTGTGTACACAGGTGATACGCGGCCAACTGAAGAGATCGTTAAGGCGTCTCTGGGTGCTGATGTCCTGATCCATGATGCAAGCATGGCAGACGACCTTGGCGACTGGGCACGCACGACCAAGCACTCAACAGCAGGCGAGGCAGCGCGTACCGCGGCAGATGCCGGGGTGAAGCAACTCATCCTCACACACATCAGTGCGCGGTATGGGGACAGTACTGATGTTTTGATTAATAATGCGAGAGATATCTTCGAAAACACTGCTGTAGCCTACGATTTAATGGAACTTGTGGTCCCCTATCCAAAATGATCTCAGCTCCCTTTGAAATCTAAATTTATAGTGCTGGGTAATATCTCTTCTTTTCCACGAAGGATGCCATACTCAGTGTCTTAAGTGATTGTGCATAGATTGGTCAACCACTTTCCCCTATACACGTTCCCCAACAGATACGCAATTGTTTGTGTCGTTCGGTATAGCTTGATGTTTTTCGTGTGTCTGGCAAATAGGTCTATTAAGTGATCTGGTATGCTATGCAGAACTATACTTGTAAAGTTCTTTTATTTTTTCTAATGCCTCTTGCATTTGTTTGCGGGATTTTTCCACCATCTCTTCTTCTATGAATTTGAATTGTTGTTTGTCTGCGGCTTCTTTAACTTTTTTGATGGAATGCTCTGCTTGTTGTTTTGCATGTTTGAGTTTGTGCTCTGCTGCAGCATTCCTAACCTTTTCGAGTGAGTCTATTGTTTGCCATGTTGCATGTTCGAGTTTGTGTTCAGCGGCTGTTTTTCCAACTTCTTTAAGAGATATTGCTGCCTGCAGTGCTGCGTATTCGAGTTTTTTCCTGCAGATAGTTCTCCAAGTTCCCCAAGATAGAAGACTACCCACCCTGTTACATCTTCAAGGTTTTTTACCGCTGTTTTTCCAATCTCTTCAAGAGATTGTACCGTATGTACTACGAAAGAATCAAATTTCAGTTCCACAATCACTTCTCCAAGCCGTCCTATGGAAAGTACTGCCTACCATGTTACATCTTATAGTTTTTGCCCAACCGACACCATTCCATTTTTATGCAAAGTGGTAATTATAAACAAAGCAACATCTCCAATCAATGCGAATGCAAGCGCTTTCCCTGCTCTTCGGATATGCGTAAAAAATATTTTAATACGTTTTCGAGTTTCGTTTTATCATCAGGTTTTTTTGATTCTTCTAATCTTTTTATAATACGATCCATGTAGTATCCGATTGCGATCAATCCTGTTTTTGCCGTTTCAAAATCGCTTTTCATCAGTGAGGCGCGCACAATGTCAACAATCGGTAGAATTGGGTCTCTATCGTGAATTTTTTCAGGTGCTTCACCGATAGAGAATAAGATATTTTTCTCTGTTATTTCCTCTGTCAGCACTTTAATCACAGTTGACGGCTTAAGCAGATCAAGCGTGCTCCGCATATAATGCACCAAAGCCACAAACACAAATACTCCAAGATAATACGAAAATGAGATATGCACCTCAAGGTTCGACAGATCGCCCGGCTGAGAACTGCCACTTTCAATTAGCTTCAGAACACCCAGTCCCCAAAAAATAGCTACGCCGTAAATCAATAGAAGTATCCAGAGGTCAGGGGTTTTTCTGAACACCTCCACAACCCTCACCGAATACGACTGCGCTGCAAGCTGCACACCAACCAAACTCAGCGTCACGACAATCGCAATAATTGCAGCTTCACTCTGCACAAGAGCACTTAACATATATCTGGCGCTGTCCACATCAGTATGCAGGAAACCAAAATAAGAAAAAATAAGATGTGAAACTGTGATTACCACAACACAAATAATAGAATAAAGCGAGAGTCTGCGAAACCAGATATTTTTCAGTGAAGAATTAAAAGACATTTTCACCTGCCCGTCACATGATAAGGTTGCTGCAAAAGGTATAAACTTGTTGAAAAATAGCACAAAAATGATTGACGACACAAAAACGTACAACTCAACTTTGGGGATTATATTTTAATCCAATAATCAACTGCCTTCGCCCCATTTCTACTCCATTCCCCCCAGTTTCCCGCGATCGTGAAATTGCCCCGTGCCCCAAAACCACCATCTTGCGTTTTTCGAAGAATTTGGATAAATCGGAGATGGGATTGATATGCACAATGGAGATTACAAAAAATAAGGAAACAAGAATTTATGTAAAGCTGGTAGAAGCAGAAGTTTATGGGCGGGTTTCCAAAGTTGAGTTATGTATCTAAATAGTTACTAAAAATTTATCTATCCCCTTTCTTGTGTTTTTAAGAAGTCCCTGTGCCATTTCCTGTGTTGGCCACGAGCCGAGACCACAATCCGGACCAGCATAACGTATACGCTCTCCAAAAATATTGTAGGCAGTCTCGAGCCTTTTTGCAATTACATCCGAAGTTTCCATGTCGATAATAACATCTTTGATTCTTTCGCTATCTTTCCAGACATTCGTATTGTATTTCTCATTGAGGACTGCTGTGAGGCTAAAAATGTCTGTTCTTGCCACACCCACCCGTAAAAAGGAATCGGTATCTTCAAGTATTTTTTTATCAATTAGTTTAAGGTATTGTGGATTAGCTGCTGATTCAACGCCAATAACATTAATGCCTGGTGTTTGACAGGCAATATGATAATAAAGTGGCGAATGAAGATGGATCTGAACATCTATGCCATGAGATGCTGCTGTGGATGATGCGATTGTGAGAGCTTTAATCATTTCCTCTTCCCCAAACATAATCTGTGGATTTATTCCAATACTCGGTTCGTCAATAGATATAGTCTTAACCTGGAAAAATGGTGAAGCGTCAATGGCTTTGCCGACAAATCGGTCAACGCTTCTTGCAAGAGCCTGGTACACATCCACATAATCAGTTGCACCAAACTCATGTAAGTACAGTTCAAGCGGCCCTGTAACACATACCCTAAGCGGCATACGAGAACCGTGGTCATCAAAGTACCTTCTTGCCGTAGGCAAAATAGCATCAAGTTCTATTATTCGTGCACATTTCTCTGATACAAGATACGGTTCATCCGTTGCTACTTCATCAGTGATGTATTGTAGAAACTGGTGGTTCATATCCTGGAACTGCGGATATGTTGATACATCCACTCCCGCCAGAAGCTTATGCTGCATTGCTTCCTGCATTACAGCATACAATTTGCTGTCTTTATCGTTCCTGCTAATTGTCTCATCAACCCATTCTTTTGTAACACCAAGTGGAAGTGGGTAACTTCCAATATCATCAAAGATTATCTGCATACTCAAAACATAATATATCACATCATTTAATCATTTTGCCATCGTCTCAGTTCCACATTTTCAGCATCAATTTTTATGAGCCGTTTGTAACTGCGCTGTACGCTTCATTTATACGGTTATGGTTCACATGTTCACCCTGTTCAATGATAATCTCTGGCCAAACACAAACACCTGAGTGAATGCTTGCATTATTATTGATAAGACATCTTGCCCCGATAACAGTACCGGTTTCAATAATACAATTATTACCCACAACAGTGCCGTTATCAATGATTGCACCAGAAACATTGGTATTTGTACCGATGTGAACATTATTAAAAATATTGGCTGAAAAGATGCGTGCACCAGCCTCAATAACACATCCACTGCCAATGGTTGTGTAGGGCCCAATCAGCACATTTTCAGCAATGATTGTGCCTTCGCCGATCACAGCCGGTCCAACAAGTGCTGAGTTTGATCCAAGTGATACACCAGGCTGAATATCAAATGGCCCAACGACACGGGCATTTTGAATATTGAAATTGCCGACGATTGTGGTGCTTTCCATTTTATCAAGCATCCATTTAGCTGCTTCACGGTATGTACGGGAATTTCCTATATCGGTCCAGTGCCCGCGCACTAAAAATCCATTAATCCGCCTGTTATCATTTAAGAGACGTGGAAACAGGTTTTTTGCAAAATCATATTTCGTATCATCAGGTACCATCTCAAATATTTCCGGACTGCACACATAGATACCGGTACTTGTGAGGTTGCTGAAAATCTCCCCTGGATCTGGTTTCTCAAGGAAATGGCAAATCTTGTTGTTTACACTCATGTCCACAATGCCGTATCCCCGTGGGTCTTCTATAGGAAGAAGCCCAATGGTAATTGGTGCATTCCCAAGCTCATGGAATCGGTACATCTCACGCAGGTTTAAATCCATGACGTGATCGCCGCCGATCACCATGAATGGTTCGTTTTCAAAATATTCCTCTGCGTTTTTAACACTCCCGGCTGTACTCAACTTTTTTTTATCATAAACATACTCGATGTGAACGCCATAAGTCTGCCCATTACCAATAGCCTCTTCAATTGTTCCGCCTTTATATCCAAGAGTGACAACAATATCGTTAATGCCTTCGCGTGCAATACTTTCCACCAGATGAACAATAGAAGGCTTATTCAGCAAGGGAATCATTGGTTTTGGTCGTTCAAACGTAAGTGGGCGAAGTCTTGTGCCTTCACCACCACACATTATGCAAGCTCTCAATATATCACCGGTAGAAAAATGATCTTTTAATATAAATTAGTAACTACAAATCTATACGAAACATTAAATAACGATAATTTCAAGTTGGTAAGTTTAAGGTATATGTTAGACACGATAAACCCCACTTTAGTACAGCTCCGCACACAGGTAAGAAGAAAAGAGATGTCCAGTACCAGGCCTGTTGCATGCTGGTCTGGTAAAGACCTGTTAATGGGTAAACCAGTTCCATCGCTTACAATTATACTGCGCACCATTGGCTGCAGGTTTGCACAGCACGGGGGCTGCACCATGTGTGGCTATATCAATGATGCAGCGAGAGTCTCACCAACTGAAGAGGAGTTAATTGCACAATTCAACTTTGCTCTTACAAAAGCACCGGATTCAGATTTTATCGTGAAGATATTCACCTCAGGAAGTTTTTTTGACACAACAGAAGTACCATATACTGTACAGGATTACATATTCAGATGCCTCGATCGAAACGAGCATGTTAAAAAAGTCCTTGTTGAAACCCGTCCATTGTTTGTCAATTACAAGGATGGAAAAAACATGGAGCGTGCAAAAGTGCACTTTAACAAACCGCTTGAGATTGCCATAGGACTTGAAACCGCTAACGATACAATCCGCAGTTTCTGTATAAACAAAGTATTCAGCTTTAACGAGTTTAAAAAAGCCTGTATTATTGCAGATAATAAAAATATTACAGTTAAAGCGTATCTTTTATTGAAACCACCTTTTTTAAGCGAAGGAGACGCAATTAGAGATGTTATAAGTTCGGCGAGAGTTGCAGCAGAGTACGCACAGACCATCTCTATTAACCCATGCAATATTCAAAAAGGCACTCTCGTTGAAAGATTACACCATCGTAGAGAGTATCGCCCCCCTTATCTGTGGAGCATCATAGAAGTGCTTAAAACAGCCAAAAGAGAGAACCCGCAAACGATAATTGTTTCTGATCCGGTTGCAGCAGGCACGCGACGGGGGCCCTACAACTGTCCAAAATGTAACCGTGAAGCTTCCCAGTTAATAAACGATTTCTCACTTACTCAAGATACGGAACTATTTGAAAAATTCGAATGTGAGTGCAGATATCTATGGGAAAAGGTGGTGCAACTTGAGGATTATGCCTATGGGGCACAATTATAAAACGTTCATCTAATACAGGCTTTGGGATACTGTTACTCAACCGGCGAATCCATCACTTCGCAATCTCCCACCCCCACTCCCTATGAGTTCAACCCATTGGTGTTCGGTTAAGAAGTTTTGGTGATGATTCATTGTTCACGTTTTTGACGACTTGAAGACTCTGGCAAATCCTGATGCACATTAAAATCACAACTAGTCATGGATGGAACCAAATCATAAGGACTTCGCCCAATATTTTATTGTGTTCCCTCGATTTATCGTGATTCGTTTTTTATCCGAACACGCGTGGAAGAATGTTATATGCGTTCGATCTCGGAAACAGTCCAAACGATTGTGAAATGCCGGTTTGGCACAGCCGCTCGAGGAAAAGACTTAATTCACGGAAGGAGACTGAAACCCGGCTGAAGCTTGTGGGGCACAATATCCGAAGAATAGGATATCCGGAGGTTATGGGGACGTGGTGTCGCACTGGTGCAGGCATGGATATTCATGAATTTCGCCCCAAAGCCCAAAGAATAGATAAATATTAATATTCAAAAATAACCTGAATTATGTTTCACTCATAATTGTCCAATGAAATACTTGATATGGGAAGAAATTTATGTATGGTGAAAGTTATTGGAATGACTATAAATATTTGGAAGGAATTAAAAATGGCCAGTTATATTACAAATGTTGATCCCGAGATTGCAGAAATCATGCGGCTTGAAATAGAAAAGCAGGAGCATAAGATCAATCTTATTGCATCAGAGAATTATATAAGCAAAGCAATAATGGAAGCGCAGGGTTCCGTAATGACCAATAAATATGCAGAAGGCTACCCGGGCAAGAGGTACTACGGTGGTTGTGAGTACGTAGACATGGCAGAAAACCTTGCCATAGAGCGGGCAAAGCAACTCTTTGGTGCGGAGCATGTGAACGTGCAGCCCCACTCTGGTACTTCTGCAAACATGGCAGTCTACTTTGCAATGTTAGGCTTCAACGACACCATATTAAGTATGGATCTTTCGCATGGAGGGCACCTTTCACACGGCAGTCCTGTGAGTTTTTCAGGTAAGTTCTACAAGGTCGTACCATACGGCGTGGATAAAAAAACAGAGACCATCAACTATGACAATCTTGCTGAACTTGCCCGTACCCATAAGCCAAAACTTATTGTAGCGGGTGCAAGTGCATATCCAAGACTTCTTGATTTTAAACGATTCAGAGAGATTGCAGATGATGTTGGTGCCTATTTGATGGCAGATATCGCACACATCGCAGGGCTGATTGCAGCAGGTGTGCATCCGAGCCCAGTACCTTATGCTGATTTTGTTACCACTACCACGCATAAAACACTGAGAGGGGCACGTGGCGGCGTAATCTTATGCAAAGAAGAACATGCGAAAATAATTGATAAGACGATCTTTCCTGGCATCCAGGGTGGGCCACTCATGCACGCAATTGCAGCAAAGGCAGTAACCTTCAAAGAGGCACAGACGCCAGCATTTGTAGAATACCAGAAACAAATCGTTAAAAATGCGAAAGCTGTAGCAGAAGAACTGGATAATAATGGTATGCGTTTGGTAGCAGGTGGTACCGACACTCACCTCATGCTGGTTGATCTTACAGAATACGACCTAACTGGTAAAGATGCAGAAGCCTTTCTTAGTAAAGTTGACATTATATTAAATAAGAACACCATTCCCTTCGAGACCAGAGGGCCTTTTATCACGAGTGGTATTCGAGTCGGCACTCCGGCAGTAACCACCAGGGGAATGAAGGAAGATGAAATGCGCATCATAGCAGACTGTATATCAGATGCAATCCATAATCGTTATGATGCAGCAAAACTAGAGCACATAAGTGATCAGGTGCATGAACTCTGCAAACAATATCCGGTATTAGTTTAGGAAATGGTTTGGAATGCAGAACGATGAGGTAATGGATCCACGAATAATCGATGGGCGAGGGATAGCTGCTAAAATCGAAGACCATGTTAAAAGAGAAGTTGAAAAACTTAAAGAAAAAGGCATCCAGCCAACTGTTGCAACCATACTTGTCGGAGAGCATCCACCTTCCAAGCTTTACGTCAAGCTGAAAGAGTGGGCATGCAAACGTGCAGGCATTCGATCAGAAGATCACAAGTGCAGTGAAGATGCGACGAAGGAGGAGATTATTAACCTCATAGCTGAACTGAATAATCGAGTTGAGATAAACGGCATTCTGGTGGAGCTACCACTGCCGGAACATATCGATGAACATGAGGTAATGTCTGCAATCAAACCTTCAAAGGATGTGGATGGGTTTCATCCATTAAATATGGGAAGTATGTTGATAGGCAAGGAAGGGTTTGTGCCATGTACATCAGAAGGCATCATCCGTGCCCTGGAAGAATATCATATCGAGGTGCTCGGCAAAAACGTGGTGGTTGTGGGCCACAGCAATGTGGTGGGAAAACCCACATCAATCATGCTATTAAATCGAAATGCTACTGTTGAAATATGTCATGTGTATACCCAAAATCTTAAGGAGCATACACTTCGAGCAGACATATTGATTGTAGCGACAGGTGTGAAAGGCCTGATAACAAAAGATATGGTAAAGAAAGGTGTTATCATCTTCGATGTAGGGGTCACATGGGTTGGTGAGAAAGTCTACGGGGATGTGAACTTTGATAGTGTCATCGAAAAAGTGAAACTGATATCCCCGGTTCCCGGTGGTGTTGGGCCGATGACTATTGCTATACTGATGGAGCACACAATAGAGGCTGCAAAACTCCAGCACAACTTACGGTCACGTACCCCGTTCTAAAAAGCGATGCATGAAGCTTCTACGTGATTAGGCGGCTTTGAAAAAGTATGGCAGAAGAAGAAAAGCAGAAGTTAGGAAAATGGATCACACCCTGGGATGCTGCTCAAGTCCCATGCTCTGTGGCTGATGGATTAAACAGAGGTGAGAGGGTAGCTTCGGTGTCCATCGGCGTAAAAACATTTCCTAACAGCGCCTATGAGCAGGAACGCTCTGGCAAGAGCGGACAGGACGTGCGAGTACCTGTCTCAAACATGCGTGGTGAGCCTTTGATGCCAACAACGGCAAGGAAAGCGAGGAAATTTCTGGAGCAAGGTAAAGCAAAAGTAGTGGGCTACAATCCATTCACAATACAGCTTTTGTATGGAACCGGGGAAACGAAACAAGAAATTGTGTTAGGTGTAGATGCTGGTTATGCGCATATTGGATACAGCGCAGTAACAGCGAAAGAAGAGTTAATATCGGGTGAACTGGAATTAAGAACTGATATAAAGCGTCTTTTAGATAAACGAAGAGCGTACCGAAGGACAAAGCGGAACAGATTATGGTATAGAAAACCGCGTTTTCTAAATCGTGGTAAGGAAGGATGGTTAGCACCATCGATAAAGCACAAATTAAAGAGTCACATAAAACTAATAGAGCGGTTAAACTCAATAATACCGATAACAAAGATAGTAGTAGAAGTAGCGAGTTTTGACACGCAGAAGATGCAGAACCATGAGATAACTGGGATAGAATACCAGCAGGGTACGCTACAAGGCTATAACGTTAGAAACTATTTACTTGAAAAATGGAAGAGAAAATGCGCCTACTGCGGTCAGGCGAATGTGCCCTTGGAAGTAGAGCACATAATCCCAAAATCACGCGGTGGCAGTGACAGAGTGTCAAACTTAACTATCGCATGTCATAAGTGCAACGATGAGAAGGGAACACAAACAGCAGCAGAATTTGGACGTTTGGGAATACAAAATAAAGCAAAAAAACCTTTAAAATCCGCCGCGTTTATGAACATAATCAGGTGGAAAGTAGTAGACCATTTCAAGTGCAAATGGACGTACGGACATAAAACGAAATACGGACGGATAAAAGCAGGTTTGGATAAGAGCCACATAAACGATGCATTCATTATCGCAGGAGGTAAAACGCAAAAACACACGGGAAAAAATATAATAGAGAAACAAGTCAGGCGACAGAACAGAAGCTTATATAAGGCAAATATACAAAAAGGCGGTATGTTAAAGCGGAATACGGTAAAAGAAGTAAAAGAGTTCAGGAGGTTTGATAAAGTGGAGTACAAAAACAAAGAATTCTTTATTTTTGGATTGAGAAGCAGTGGATATTTCAATCTAAAGAATATCGAAGGCGAAAAGGTAACAGATTCCGTAAGCCTTAAAAAATTAACATTTATAGAGCGAGCAAGAGGAAAAATAGCAGAGGTGAGAAGGGCAATTCCTCCATGTGCTGAAGCACATAGTCTCCTTGCCAGTGGTTGATGACTGATGTAAACATTTCCGGTTTGAACGTTGGAGATAAACATCCTGTCAGGATTATGGGTGTAATCAACCTCAGTGTAGAATCCTTTTACAAGCAATCAGTTGTTAAACCCGATCTTCTTATTCAAACGGTTCAGCAGATGATACAGGATGGTGCTGAAATAATAGATATCGGGGGAAGGTCCACATGGCCACCTGCTCCACAGATCACTGTATCAAGTGAATATCGTCGAGTCATCCCGGCAATTGAAAAAATACGAGAAGTAACGGAAATTCCAGTATCCATTGATACCATGTACTCACAGATTGCAAGAGATGCACTTAATCTTGGTGCAGATCTGATAAACGACGTGAGCGGCTTTACCGGTGACAGTAATATGAGCCGGGTTACAGCAGAATATGATTGCCCGGTCATGCTAATGGCAAGCAGAAACAAGCCAGGAGACGTGGTCGGTGTTGCTGACACTCTTGACGCACTCTCAAAGATTATCCGGAATGCAGAAGAAAATGGAGTCGGGAGCGATCGCATCATCCTTGATCCGGCAATCGGACGCTGGTGTGAGATGCGAACCACCGAACATGATCTTGAAATTATCAAGAATTTTAAACGCTTCACGGTCTTTCAAAAGCCTTTGCTTGCTGCACTCTCAAGGAAATCTTTCGTAGGTGATGTGCTTGGAAAAGCACCGGGGGAACGCCTATATGGAAGCATTGCCGCAACTGCAATTGCGGTATGCGCGGGAGCTAATGTCATCAGAACGCATGATGTGGCAGCAACGGTTGATGCTGTACGCATGGCAGAGAAATTATGCAAGTAAGTAATTATCCTGCCTTCAGAAATGTAAGCAGTATCCACACGTGTTCGGTTAAAAATGACAGAGACCATGCGAAATATCTGGTCAGTCGTAACAAAGATATTTAAGTTATCTCAAATAACATGGGATATAAGATCAATAGAAGCATGTAATATATGAACACAAAAATATTAACAGTAATTTTACTGGTAGCATTTACCATACCTTTGGCGTCTGCAGACTGGTCCCAGTTCCACCATGACCCAGAGCGCACAGGAAACGCGAGCAGGGGAGAAGGCAGTGTAAGCGTCCAGGTCTTTAGCGTATCTCGAATTTGACGCCTATCTTAAACAATCTTTTCGTGGGTAGTTCAATCAGTGGGCATCCGGTTTGTACCTTTATCTCATGAATGATCCGATTAAGTTCCGCTCTGTTTGCTGCCGATATGGTAAACCAGATGTTGTAGTTCCCGCCCCGAAGATAGTTGTGTGAGACTTCCTCGTATTCGCTGATGATGTTTGCTACCTCACTAATTTTATCCTTTTCTGCTTTAACTGCGGCAAGAGTGCTTACACCCCCCGCATTTCTAGTGTTGATGATTGGTCCGATGCGTCTTATTACCCCCTCGGTAATTAGCCTTTCAATGCGCATCATAATCTCCTTTTCCGGGGTTCCAAGTTCTTCCCCTAATTTTTTGAAAGGTTGTTTTGCCAAAGGAAAGTCAAGCTGGATGAGATTTAACAGTTTTTTGTCCACCTCATCAAGAGCTACGAATTTACTTATCATTGGAACTCAACTTTTTAGGTATGTATGTGCAATACGGCTCTTCTGCAAGGTAGTCTCCGGTTTCAGCAAAAGCTCGTGCACGACAACCACTACATACCCTGCGATATTCACAGATGCCGCATTTGCCTTTAAGTTTGTTCACATCCCTTAAATCATTAAATATCTTCGACTGCTCCCATATTTTTTTGAATGACATTTCCCTGATGTTTCCAGCAATTACCGGAAGGAAACCACAGGGGCATACCTCGCCAGTGTGAGATACAAAGCAAAAACCAGTCCCACCAAGGCAGCCCTTAGTTACAGCTTCAAAACCATGTGTCTGTACTGTGATTTTTATGCCATCCTCTTTTGCCCGCTTTCGCATAATTCTGAAATAATGTGGTGCACAGGTTGCTTTTACCTGCATTTGACTGTTACTTAGATAGTTAACATCATACACCCAGTTAAGCACGTGTTCGTACTCATCCGGAGGAATTTCATCACCTTCAATCGCGTTGCCTCGTCCGGTTGGAACCAGCATAAATACATGCAGTGCTTTTGCCCCAATACTTAGGGCAAAATCATAGATCTTTGTAACTTCTTTGATATTATGCCTGGTAATCGTTGTATTAACCTGAAACTCGATACCTGCTTTCTTTAGTTCATCAATACCATGTAGCGATGCTTCGAAGCTTCCGGGCATACCTCGGAATCTATCATGTATTTCCGCAGAAGACCCGTCAATACTCACACTCACGCGCTTGATACCTGCCTCTCGCATTTTGCGTGCAACCTCCTTTGTAACCAGCGTTCCGTTGGTGGCAAGCACTACGCGAAGTCCTTTATCTGTCCCGTATCGTGCAATTTCAAATACATCTTCCCGTACAAGCGGTTCGCCACCTGTTAGAATCAGAATTGGCTTGCCGTAGTCTACAAGTTCATCGATGAAATGCTTTGCTTCTCCAAGGGAAAGCTCATCAGTGTCTGGCTTTTCAGTGGCACTTCCCCGACAATGAATACACCTGAGATTGCAGGCACAGGTAAGTTCCCATGCAATAAGTCGTGGTGGTTTAATCAAATATGAACACCAGAGGTAGTATTATGCAGAGATTGTATTAAATCTTACCTAAAACATTTAGTACTGAAGTATTTTAACAATCGCTCTTTTTTAATGTCCACTAACTTTTGCCTGATCACATGTTGCAGTGGTCGAATCTCTTTTTTTTTGGCACTTACCGGAAGAATTGTACCAAGCCACTGCTCCCACGGCGGAAGCATATTAAACTGCTCACCAACCGCATCCAGCAACTCGTCACGGTTCTCCCTTATTTTATCGATTTTATTTACTAGCAACTTTGTATCGATTGCAAGATCAGAGAGAAAATCATACATCTCAAGGTCAACTGGAATTTCTCCCTGGTTTAACCACCGATCAACTATATCAAGAAAAGACTTTGCATCCACTACCACAAAACCAAGCATAATACGGTCAGCATGATCCTCGATATAATGAACTATTTCATCCTTTACCGCATTAATATATTTCTCTTCAACCCCACTAATAAAACCAAAACCTGGCATATCTGTGATAATCAAATCATCAAGCTCAAGGTTAAGCGGCTTTCGCGTGAGACCGGGCTTGCGTCCGGTCGGTACACTTCGCCCGGTTAAACACCTGATAAGACTGGATTTGCCAACGTTTGAGCGGCCAACGAATATGATTTCAAGATTTGAATTGTTTTTTGTTTTAGGGGATTTCATGGTTATTTTCCATCC
>RXIJ01000041.1 GCA_004212095.1 Methanosarcinales archaeon
AGGAAAGTATAAACGCAACCATGTTTTCTTGCTACTTATTTTCTATGCACTCGACTGCTTCGCAGTCGAGAGTTATTTCTGCACAGCGAAGTTGTACAGTGAGGAATCATAATGTTTATACGATTTAAAAATGAAGTAGAATCAGTTTTAAAGACTGCTTTAAAAGACGCTAGTTTTAAGTTGCTGCCAATTCCACTTGAAGAGTCGGAGCATGCTGACCTCGCAACATCTGTGGCGTTTCGTCTTTCACCAATCCTCAAGAAAAACCCGGTAATGATTGCAGGAGAAATAAAAGAAAAAATACAACTAAAAGAGAATACTCTTATCGATCGAATAGAGGTCGCGGGAGCATATATAAATTTCTTTGTCGGGGAGAAGTATCTTGTTGATACACTAAACGCCATTCAATCAGATGATTTTGAAAGCATAGTAACTAACGCAAAGGTGATAATCGAACATACTTCTGTCAATCCAAACGGTCCCCTGCATGTCGGGCATATTCGAAATTCTATCATTGGGGACACTCTGGCAAGAATTCTGAGAATAGCTGGCTATGATGTTGAGGTGCAGTATTATGTTAACGATATGGGGCGGCAGATTGCAGTTGTATCATGGGCACTTGAACAGTTTGTTTTTGATGGTCAAAAGAAATCTGATCATGCCATAGCTGATGTGTATATCAAGGCTAATCGAGTACTTGAGGAATCTGTTAATAAAAAAAGTGAAATCAACACGTTAATGCAGCGACTGGAGAAAGCGGACAAGGCAGTGATACAACGATTTAGCAAAGCAGTACAACTTGCAATGGATGGAATACGTGAGACACTTAACCGAATGAATATTGTTCATGATCGGTTTATAGAAGAGTCGTCTTTTGTGCTTTCGGGTGCAGTAAAAGAGATTGTTGAGGATATTAAAAAAACGGGTAGAGTAAAAAGTGATAATGGTGCTCTTGTGGTGGATCTCTCAGATTTTGGCATCGATAAAAGTCTTGTTTTACAGCGAAGCGATGGCACGAGCCTGTACAGCACAAGAGACCTTGCATATCATAAATGGAAGGCACAAAACTGTGACTGGATGATTGATGTACTTGGGGCTGATCACAAACTAATATCCACGCAGCTCAAGCTTGTGCTTCGCACCATTGGATTAAAGCAGCCTGATATTATTATCTTCGAGTTTGTATCACTTCCTGAAGGTTCAATGAGCACACGAAGAGGCATGTTTGTTTCTGCTGATGAACTCCTTAGTGAGATTGAAAAACATGCTTACGAAGAAGTAAATAAACGCCGCCCTGAAAAAAGTGAAGAGTTTAAAAAGAAGGTGTCACAGATGATTAGTACTGCAGCGATACGCTACGATGTAATCAAAATATCTGCTGATAAATCAACAGTGTTTGACTGGCGAGATGCACTTGATTTTGAAAAACAGGGCGCACCATTCATACAATATGCCCATGCCAGGGCATGCAGCATCCTTAAAAAAGCAGTAGAGGAGGGGTGTGACTTTGAAAACGCTGATGTGCATCTTCTTAACCATGAAAACGAAAAACTGCTGATAAAAAAGATGGCATATCTATCCAATGTCATCCACACAGCAGCAAAAGAATTGAAACCACACATTCTCGCTATCTATGCTCGTGAGCTTGCTGATGCGTTTAACCAGTTCTACCGGGACTCGCCAGTGTTGCAAGCAGATGAAAACCTGCGAAGGTCTCGCCTGATGCTTGTTAGATGTGCCAGAAGAAGGCTCAGGATAACACTTGACACTCTTGGGATGGCAGCACCGGAAGAAATGTAACCTGTATACCCAAGTGTGTAGAAATATACTATGCATCCAAATACTCTTTGGATTGCAGTTTTTACCTTAACCCTGTCTGCGTGATTGTAAATTCACAGGAAACGCCTTCGGGACGAAAGCGGTGCTTTTGGAGTATGGCACGTCTTCGCTGTGGTCTGATCTTTTCGAGTTGAATGATGGTTTTTGATATATGAGCAAAGGGATTTCCACCGAGTGGCAGCATTGAATTGGAATCGATGTCAGTGTAGACTTGATTGGTTATCAGCACAGCTATTTTATATCTGCGTGCAAGACTGTGAAGAATGGACAGCTGGCTGGTTAGCTGTCTTCGAAAAATCATGTTATTACTATCCCCAAAGCTTGCACGATAAAACATGATTGGTGAATCAAACACTATAAGACTAATATCTTTATTCATCATTCTCTCGCAGTCGCTAACAGCACTGTTTTGACTTGTAAAATCAGAAGGCTCGTAGATGATGATACTCTTTGCAATCTCTTCTGCATCATTGCCTGCGATCTGCTTGAAGCGTTCTGGTGAAAAACCCTCGGTGTCGATAAATATGATTTTTTTATCCTGCACAGCGCAGGCTATGGATAATTGAATTACAAGATTTGTTTTGCCACTGCCAGCTTCACCATATACCTGTGTTACGATGCCAGCTTCAAAACCGCCGCCAACAAGTTCATCAAGTGGTGTGCAGCCAGAGAGAAGTTTTACATTATGGTTGCTCTGAATAATGATCACCTGATACCAGTTGATACTAACGTCCCAAAGGTTAAATATATAACGAATACATTTAGGTAATATATTTCGGAGGAAAAAAATTGGCTAAACCAACAAGAAAGACTGATAATTGGAAATCAAAAAACTGGTACTCGGTAATATCACCTGAACTACTTGGAACAGTTAACGTGGGCAAAACCATAACAAGCAATCCAGACAATCTTATAGGAAGAGTTGTTGAGACAACGCTTGGAGATGTGACAAGAGATTTTTCAAAACAGAACATCAAATTAAAACTTAAAATCTCGAGGATTGGGGGGGACTCTGCTCATACCAAATTCATGGGACATCAACTAACACAGGATTACCTTCGTTCTCTTGTAAAAAGACGAAGCTCTGTCATCGATTCAAATATAGATGTGACAACAAGCGATGGATATAAAGTCAGGGTGAAACCTACATGTTTCACACTCAAAAGAGCACATTTGGAACAGATAGAGGGAATGCGAAAACAGATGAATCATATCATCATTGACCGCGCAAAAACACTTAACTTTAATCAATTCATGGAACAGGCTTTTAATGGAAAGCTATCCTCAATAATCTACAAAGAGACGAAAAAAATATACCCGCTGCGAAGAGTGGAGATTAGAAAAACTGAAGTCAAGAGAGAGGCAGCCGCATCCTAAAGAACAACATTTTTTTACTCATGCACGGCAGGCAAGTATATAAGTAATGGATGCTTTTAGCTCTGTCAGAATCTGGATGTGTTTACATCAGATATTCTGTTTAAAACGATTTATACGGATGATAAAATGGATGAAACAAGCATCACGTCTGTTATAGAAGAGATACGCAAATTCGAACCGCCAGAAGGGTTCAGTGCAAAAGCGTATATAAAGACTCTTGAAGAATACAAGAAAATCTACAATGAATCCATTGCCGACCCATCGGCTTTTTGGGCAGAGAAAGCAGAAGAGTACCTCGACTGGTTCAAAAAATGGGATACTGTCCACACATGGGATTCTGAAAATGTAAAGCATACTTGGTTTGCAGGAGGAAAACTTAATGCATCGTACAACTGCCTTGATAGACACCTTAAAAGCTGGAGAAAAAATAAGGCTGCGATCATTTTCGAAGGCGAACATGGCGACTCAAAAATTTATACCTATCAGCAGCTTCATCACGAAGTCTGCAAGTTTGCAAATGTACTAAAAAGCCAAGGAGTTACAAAAGGCGACCGGGTATCGATTTATTTACCAATGATACCGGAACTTCCGATAGCAATGCTTGCCTGCACACGCATTGGAGCTATCCACAGTGTGGTATTCGGTGGATTTAGTGCAGATGCATTGCGTGATAGAATTCTTGGGCCCAGATGCAAACTTCTTATCACCTCAGATGGCAGTTTCAGATCAGGCAAAACGATACCACTGAAAGCAAATGCTGATGAGGCAGTAACTCAATGTGATTGTATTGAGCATGTAATCGTAGTAAATAGAACGGGAAGCAGCATCAATATGGTAAAGGGGCGCGACCACTGGTGGCATGCACTCATGCAGGACTCTTCAGCAGTATGCGAACCGGAACAGATGGATGCAGAAGACCCACTGTTTATTCTATATACAAGCGGGAGTACAGGCAAACCAAAAGGAGTGCTTAATACGACAGGAGGTTACCTGCTCTATGTGACCCAGACATTCAAATGGGTTTTTGACTACAAGGATGAGGACACGTTTTGGTGCACAGCAGATATTGGATGGGTTACCGGGCACAGTTATATTGTGTATGGCCCACTGAGCGCCGGTGCTACAAGTCTCATGTTCGAGGGCGTACCCAATTATCCAAAACCTGATCGATTCTGGGCAATTGTGGAAAAATATAAAGTTAACACACTCTACACTGCACCAACAGCCATCAGAGCGATGATGAAAGACGGGGACAAGTGGCCACTTGGAAGAGACTTATCAAGCCTTCGGGTGCTTGGAAGCGTTGGCGAGCCAATAAACCCGGAAGCATGGATGTGGTACTACAACATTATCGGGAAAGGTAACTGCCCGATCGTAGACACGTGGTGGCAGACAGAAACCGGCGGCATACTGATTACACCACTGCCTGGTGCAGTACCTACAAAACCAGGCTCAGCCACACTACCCTATCCAGGCATTGAGCCAGTGATTCTCCGGGAAGATGGCAGCGTTGCTGATGTAAACGAGGGTGGGTATCTTGTGATTAAAAAACCGTGGCCAGGGCTTATGAGAACAGTGTACGAGCATCACGAACGATTCAAGAAAACCTATTTCACCAAATTCCCAGGACTTTACGTCACTGGGGATGGCGCCCGTAAAGATGGCGACGGCTATTACTGGTTGCTGGGCAGAGTTGATGATGTAATCAATGTGTCCGGACATCGAATGGGTACAGCCGAAATCGAAAGCTCACTCGATTCACACAAAGCAGTAGCAGAATCCGCAGTAGTAGGATTTCCGCATAATATCAAGGGTGAAGGGATCTATGCATTTGTTATTTTAAAGACAGGCAAAGAACCTAGCGACGAACTCAAAAACGAATTATTAAAGCATGTACGAAAAGAGATTGGTCCTATAGCTAAGCCAGACGTACTTCAATTTGCAGATGGTCTGCCAAAAACACGAAGCGGCAAAATCATGAGACGCATACTCAAGAAAATAGCTGCCGGTGATGTGAAAGATGTTGGGGATACAAGTACCCTGGCAGATCCAGGTGTTGTTGATGTACTCATAGCAGGAAGAGGAAAATAAAGATTGGAGTATTTGCATAGAATCTCGTGGTTTTGGGTAAATCACAAATAATGATTTACCCAAAACTCGACTACTGCGTAGCCGGTAGGTTATTTTTTGCACAACGAAGTTGTGCAGTGCTTCTTGCAATTGAGAGAAAGAGCCTGATGAGCAGATAAAGAAAAAACTCAAACAGGAAAAGGGACTTAAGAAATTTGAGGATCTTTGACTAACATCGCGATTAAGAGATAGTCGGCAAAGCCGATTTCCTCGAGTTCTTTAAGGTATCCCACGAGGAATGGGGGCGTGGGGAGTGCAACGATCAAAGTCTCAATAGCTATTGAATACCCCAAGCCAAACAAGGAGCTTGCGACTTTTGTGAGGTGGGAGTGTAACGTGGTCTAGGATTTACGAAGTAAATCCGAAGAAGTCGAGAAAAGTCAGACAAGGCAAAGCCTAATTTATTAAAGAAGAAAAGGGGTTTTAGCCAAAAAAAAGCGGAAAATTTATATGTTAATATCATATTAATATCATATTAAGGTGATATTATGGTGCAAGCAATTATAGATATTGAAGATGAAACGAATAGAGTTTTAAATATGGTTAAAGCTAAATTTGGACTCAAAGATAAGAGCCAGGCTATTAATGTGATGGCTAAGCAATATGAACAAGAAATTCTTGAACCTCAGCTAAGACCTGAATATATAGAGAAACTTCAAAAAATTAAGAAAGAGAAGGGGATAAGGTTCAAGAGTGTAAAAGAGTTAAGAAAGCACATAGAAAATGCGTGAGTTTGAGATTAAGCCAGAACTAGATAAGAAACTCATTAAATTATCTAAAAAGGACAAAAGCAAGTATGAAGCAGTTCTGAAGAAAATTGAAGAAGTGATTAGTTCTGAAGATATTGAACATCATAAGAATTTGAGATATAATATGAAAGACTCTAAAAGAGATCATATAGGACAGTTTGTTCTAGTCTTTAGTTGTGATAAATCAAATGATTTCGTTTCGTTCGAAGATTACGACCATCACGATAAGATTTACCAATAAGGCTAAAACCCCTCTTTACCAAAAAAGACTTTTCTCGATTGTATTTAACTAATGCAAATATGCGAAGTTCGCCGCAGGCTAATTTGGGAAAAATTAAGGGAAAATTCGACAATCTCTTTAGATAAGCAAAAACAGAGAAAAATGAATGAGATAATACATTAGAGTGGTAAAATGGTAGAATTACTGTTCTTTCTAAAAGACTATTCAATTAATATTCTTACCGTATTTTTAGTTTTAATAACTGCTTATTATGCTTGGCAAACAAAAAAGATGGTTAAGGAAATGGAGATTGCAAGAAGACTTCAATTTATACCCGCTCTCAAAATAAAACCAACAAGACTATATAGTGGAAATTATTTTGATGTTGAAATTGTAAATATAGGTTTAGGTCCTGCAAAAAATATTAAGGAAAAAATTAGGTTAGAACCCAAATCGAGATAATTTACCCAATTATGTATCCTCAAGAAAGATTTGCTTTACAGTCTCCATTCAAAGATGCTGAGAGTTATCAAGATATAAAGAAGTTTAAGCAGTTAGTATTATCCGCAACATACGCGGATATTGCAAATAATACATATGATAAAGGTGATATATTTTACTTAGGAGATTTAGATAAAATAAGGAATGATGATCATCCAAGAGATGAAGTATCTGATGAATTAAGAGCTATAGAAAGAAAACTTGCCGATATAAATAGTGCCATTGGGAAGAGATAATCTACGCTGTTTTTTAGTAATATTTTTGAGGCGAAGCCGAGACAATCTGAAAAAACCTTTGGCTATACAACTTTTTTTATGTGTTCATACATATAATCAGCTATTATGAAAACTTTAACAGGCTTTTAGCAAAAGGACGCGTACAAGCGAGTGGAACAGCCTGGCGATCGACTGGATGAGATTAAATTGCTGGTGGATTGGGGAGCGTTTCGCCCGATTATGGGTGATACGTATGATAACAGGAGCGAACAAGGCGGAAGACCGGACATCGATGAGGTGGTAATGACCGGGCTGTCTGTGCTCCGGCAAGTGGTACAGGCTTACCGATCCGGAACCCGGGGTCATGTCCTTGCTAGAGGCAGATCTGTTTTTAGGGGACCAAAAGTGGTACGGGTTCTATGATCCGGAACCCAGGAAATAGACTATGGAAAGGCTCTCGTTCATGAACTTTCCCGGATTTGGGGGGGCATTCCGGATTTTACGACCGTATGGTGTTTCAGAGAGCGGTTGGCGAAGACCGGTAAGGATCAGGCAATATGAGCGGAACTCCAGCGACAAATCGGTGCTTTTGACCTGAGGGTAAAACAGGGAGCTTCCTATGATGCTACTTTTATCACCGCGGAATTCCAGGCATGCGAAGGCTGATAAGCCTGTAGTGAGGAAGCAGAGACGCGTCGAAGCAAGGGCACGTGGATAAAGAAGGGCAGCAAATCGTGTTTTGGCTACAGGTTCTATACTAAGATGAAGATTGTGCTCATGACTCATTTGTCCGAGATTTTTCCAGCTTCAAGTTCCCTTAATACTGAGATATTGAATTCCGTGTGTACCTTCTTCTTGTTTTTCCCACGTATTTTCATCTCAGTGTTCTTAGAGCTTGCAGAAAAATAAAGTAGCAATTTTGGCAGATAGATCCTCATGTAAAAATCCTGATGTGAGATTGTTGTGCACATTACGAAAGTTGGAAATTTCGATTAGGTTGTTTGGTGGACCCTTAGTTTAACTAAGTGTCCACTTTGAGGAGTTGAGTTTGGTTCTTCATTAAATTAAAGAGACTTTATACACAAAATGGACTTTTAACACGAAGCTGGACAACGCGTATTGTTTTTATACTATGAACTCATTAAAAATTCACGGTTGTAGGCGAATGTTGACAAGTTCTAATTTTGAGTCATTGCTAAAAAAACACGGCTATCATACAGCGGGCAGCCACAGTGTTGTTAAAACCTGCCTGTGGTTAAATAAAAGCCTTCGTGGTGAAGGAAAATGCTATAAATTTCAGTTTTATGGTATAGCTTCTCATCGCTGCGTCCAGATGACACCAACGATGCAGTGCAATCAAAAATGCCTTCACTGCTGGCGCCCAACTGAAATAGACGTCCCTGAAACAGGATGGGACTCCCCAGAATTGATCGTAGAAGAGTCATTAAAGGCTCAGCAGAAATTAATCTCAGGTTACGGTGGTGCTGATATAATCGATAAAACGCTCTGGGAAGAGGCAAAAAATCCACGTCATGTGGCGATATCCCTTGCAGGTGAACCAACGATTTATCCGTATCTTGACCAGCTTATTGATACATTCCACAGTAAAAATATGACCACTTTTGTTGTGACCAATGGCACATATCCTGCAATGGTGGAACAGATTAAGCCCACTCAGTTGTATTTGAGTCTCAATGCACCAGACGAAGATACGTATCGGCAAACCTGCAATCCTCAGGAAGAGGGGCTGTGGGAACATATCTGCGAGAGCCTTGACATCCTGCAAGAAAAACAGACCCGAACTGTTCTTCGTATCACTTTAACAGAGGGCTTAAACATCACCAACCCGGAAGGCTATGCAGCTCTAATCGATCGTGCAAGTCCTGATTATATTGAAATAAAAGCATACATGCATCTTGGTTTTTCGCAAAAGAGGCTTGAAAGGTCTGCGATGCCAACTCACCAGAGAATTCGCGAGTTTTCAGAAAAAATCATGCAATACACCGATTATAAACAAGCAGATGAAAGTCCGATCAGCAGAATAGTGCTATTATCTAAAAACGGGTATGTGAAAAAAATAGTTTAAATAGGGAAAAGGGGGTGTTACTTGATGATAGCTGCTGTTTTGAAGCAGGGGGGACGGCTGGTCAGTTTTAGCCGCTTAAAAATTGGTGCTGCAATCTTAAGCATTTGATGCAGCAAGGAAAGACACTTCAACAATCTCTGAGATTGCAGAAAAGGTTTTGGTTAATGTCGTGGAGCATGTACTAATCGATGCTGGTTTTGCTGACGTTGCTAAACTTTCACAAGTACAGAGTTGTTAGATAACCTTTAATTCTCGACTTTCGCGACACGTGCCCTGTTTTTCCAACCAGTTCTGTAATGTGTACTGAAATGTTCAGGTTAATGATTGCGTGACTCCCGAGGATTTTTTTATTAGCTTCTGAATATACAGCCTTGCCCACACAAATGCTACTGTTACAGCAATGGTGTTTGCTACAACCAGACCCCACCAGACCCCAACCAGACCTAACCCAATGTTGAAAGCAAATACAAAAGCAAATAATGGAGTTAGAATAAGAGTTCGTAAAATTGTGACAAGTAGTGCAGTCATCCCTTTCCCGGTTCCCTGAAAAAGCGAAGATGAGAGCATGCCAAATGATATTGTTGGGTAATAAAAACTGATTATCCTGAGAAAAATTGTCAACCCTGGTGCAATACGTCCCGCCCCTTCAGCTTGTGTAAATACTGCAGCTATCTGAGGTGCGAAAATGAAGGTTACAACAGCGATAGCTGCCTCTATCAAAAAACCAATCTTTATTGCGTAGAGATGGGCAGTACTGACCTTTTTAAAGGAGTGTGCACCAAAAGCAGCTCCACTTACCGAGACAAGTGCAGTAGCGATACCCATAGTCGGCAGAACTGCTATACTTGCTACACGCCATCCAGTGGAGTAGATTGCTACACCATCTGTGTTACCAACCATTACTATAATGATATTTATTATTATCATCATAAATGACATGGAAACCATCATCACTGAACCCGGCAGACCAACTTTGAGGATATCTATAATAATATTTTTATTGAATTTAAAATCGCTGAAGTTGAAAGATACATAAGTATCTCTTTTTAAAAAAAACCAGTTTAACATGACGATAGAAGTAATGCTTAACGATAGTAGTGTTGCCCATGCCGCGCCTGCAATACCCAAATCAAAGGTGTAGATAAAAATAGGGTCTAGTATGATATTCAGACCAGCACCAAGTGCCATGGCATACATGGCTCTTTTTACGTCTCCTTCACCCCGTAGTATTGCATTTGCTATGTTTGTAAAAAATATAAAAATACTGCCTGCGATGATAACCTTGCCATATACTATAGTCATTCCTATGACATTAACTGCACCAATAAAAACAAATATCTCGCGAGCAAAGGCGAAGAGTGGTACAGTAAAGACGACTACAAATAAGAGCATTATAACGATTGTATGAACTGCTATATTGTCTGCACCATGTTTATCAGAAGCACCAATCCTGCGGGATATGGCAGACGCTGCACCTATACCCAATCCATTAGACAATCCCATAGCCAAAAAGAAAAACGGGAAAACGAAACCAATCGCAGCGAGTGCGTTAGCACCCAGACCAGAAACCCAAATCGCATCAGCAAGATTGTAGATTGCCTGTATAGACATAGCTGCAATCATTGGCAATGAAAGTTTGATAATTGCTTTTTTAGGGTCTCCAAGTAGTGTCTTCACACCTTTCGTTTTCTTATTCCTGGATGACTCATCTGAAGTTTCTTTTTCTGTTTGTTTACTATTCACGTATGAACCATCTTGCTAATTACTTCTTTATTCCCAAGAGTGGACTTCCTGGTGTAAGAATTTTAATATATATTTCAATAAACTGCACAACCGCACACTCTGTGTGCGGAAACAATTCTCGACTCTCGAAAGCACTGAATACAACGCAAGCGGAGATGCCCGGCAACTCTTGATTACGAAGTAATCACGTTGCGAAGCAATTGAGTGTAGAAATTATGTATCGAATTTCAGTAACAAGAGAACATGGTTACATTTATACTTTCCTATATGTTGAAAATTCAACGAAAATGATACAGTTCAGGTAAACCATTATTTGTGAGTTTTCTAAGTAGTGTTGCACACTGCATGAAGCGGCAAGAAGGATAAAGGCGTAATAAACTACACTATTTTTGACCCTTAACCAAACAGATTTAAAAATTTATATAAATATTTACCATAATATTTTGTAACTGTAAAATTTATATAAAATGCCTTCATAAGGCTTATTGTATGGAGCGGAGATATATTCGATACGACCGACACACGGTTTCTTTATTAACTGACTATATGGTGATTACAAGGGATATGTCAGTCATGGATCTTGAAGTTGTTGAGAAATATATTGGGACGCAGAATTACAAGGAGAAACCAAAATGTTTATAAGAAGAAAATCACTAACAAGCCCTGTACCTATAAGTACGGTGTATAGTGACTTAAAATCGCAAATTAAAGGAGGAAAAGTAATATGTCTAAACTAAGAGGTTATGCTATATCAACTGGATTTCTCGGAACAGATCATACCTATGTGAAAAGTGACAAACCTGCCTTTTCTTGGGCCTGCTGGGGAAGGGATGCAGGCGGGAAAGAAATTTGCCAAGGAAGTGGCAATGCTACAATGGGAAATTGTATATCTCAACCAAATTCGTGGGCAGGTATCATATATGGGGTTACAGGTGTATGTCACCAAACGGCAAATAGAATTTTATATCCTGCGCACGTGACAGTTTCAAAAGCAGGAGGTTACTGGGCATCTACGCTTGCATATGGAGTGTATGGTACTCCTGCATCAATGATTGAGTGGTTTGCAAGGCTAGCAGCCTGTTCGTTAGTAAGTAGCGATATAACCTTCATAAAGGCTCTTGAAATGGATACGAGGAGCCAAGTGCTTTCACAAGAGGATACGGAAAAAGCATACCTTAAAAAGGTGATGGCCTTATATTCAGAGACGATGCAGACACCTCAGACTTTAAGGGCTGAAGTCAAAGAGGATGAAAGTTATTCTCTCATAGGAAAAGAACTTGAGTTGATGATGGAGTTTCGCCTTGGTAAAAGCTTAGATGTCCAGATAACTAAATCAATTCTGAAACAGCAATATGATTTCCTCAAGGAGAAACATGAAATGGATTATAATCTCTATAGCACCGACCTCAGCGTTGAGAAGCATGTTAAAGAAATGAACGATCTCTTTGGAGATACATTGAGACACATTGCAGAGATTTTGGAAAAAGACCAATTTGAAAAAATATTCGGTTTAACTCCACCTGATGGCAGTTTCGGCATCATTGATCCGAAAATTGCTGTCAAAGTTCATGCGCGGAATTAAAAAATGGACTCTTTTTCCAAACTCCCATCTGATTGATGGGTTTTTCTTTTATTAAACCTGCGTCTGGATAAAAGTGCAGATGTTTGGCAAGATGAGAATATTTATTGAAATGAGCATTCTCCTGATGCCCCGGACTTAGCGAAGCGGAAGTCCGAGGTCGTTGACTTAAATCGAGGAGGTGGGTTAACGGGAGTAAGCGTTAAATTGATGTTCGACCAGAGGGATGTATATATGCAATATTGTAGATATACTGCCAAAATAAAAGGACATACGCAATGCGGATATAATACTAAATTGGGGTTATATACGAAGTATTGCGGATCGGATATAACTTAAGATAAGCAAAATTCACTACGCTCACTCATTTTGCTTATCGGGGCGGCGGGGCTTCGCCCCTTGATAGGCTTGTCTGCTCGCTTCGCGACCCCTTCGCATACCCCGTAGCCCCGTTAGACGAAATACTAACTGTTAGGGGAAAGAAATGATGAAATATTCATTACTATCAACTTTTTTGATTATAGCTGTTGTAGCTATATCTGGATGTTCACATGTGCAGGAAAACAATGATATCCTATTTCAAACATCAACCATTAATGCCTTGCTTAATGGGGTCTATGATGGAGATATAACTTTTCAAGAGTTAAAGCAGCATGGAGGCTTTGGCCTGGGCACTGTCGATGCTCTTGATGGGGAGCTGATCGGATTAGATGGTAAATTCTATCAAGTAAAAGCAGATGGGATAGCTTACCTTGTTAATGATTCGATGGAAACTCCATTTGCTGCGGTAACTTTCTTCGAACCCGATAAATCAGCATTGTTAGATGAACCTATAAATAATCATGAGCAGCTGAACGGATATTTAGATAATTTATTACCAACCAAGAACATTTTCTATGCCATCAAAATAGAGGGGGATTTCGAATATGTTAAGACAAGGCGTGTTCCCAAACAAAATAAGCCCTACCCTCCGCTTGTTGAAGTGGTTAAAAACCAGTCAACATTCGAATTTCATGATGTGGAAGGGACTATGGTGGGATTTCGCTGCCCGGATTATGTTGAAGGAGTAAATGTTCCAGGGTATCATCTTCATTTTATTACCAAGGATAAAAAGGCAGGGGGACACTTGCTTGAGTGCCGGATGCAAAATGTAACAATTGAAATTGATTATACTTCCGATTTTTATATGGTATTGCCGCAAAGTGACGAGTTTTATAAGGTAGATTTAACAGAGGGAAAGGAAAAAGAACTGGTGAAAGTGGAAAGATGATTGGGTGGCGTACTTCGTCTAACAGCAGGATAAAGGGCTTCACTATGCCCAAATCTGTTACACAAACTTCTTTTATCTGCGAAACGTTATACCTAGAATACTTAAAACAAAAAAAATCATAAATTAATTTAATAAAAACACAGCATATATGCTACTAGCTTATGCCCCCACCCCCTGGGACCTTGCTCTATTCGGTCGCAACGTCGTATATGTTGAAAACGTCAGACTTAAACACTCAAAACAAGAAATCTATAAAATAATCCAGATACCTATCCTACAACAAACGTTGATGAGGCTGTATCCTTTGAGTCTTGATCGCGTTAGCAATCAAGTGTAAGATAAATAAATGCGTTTATACTTTCTTACACACTAAAAAAATATAAACAACTAAAAATTTATTATTTTGAGGACAGAGTTTTCAGTAGTCAAGCCTCGATGGAACATTTGGTCGGGACATAGTATTAAAGTACCCTTCATCCGGTCCCATTTCACCTGGAGCTTTTATATTTTCACTCGGTGGATTTCTTCGTCTGACTGATATCACATCATCTATGCGAAGCAACATGTTTGCTGTTTCGGTGGCTGATTTTATCAATTGTATCTTCACACTAACTGGTTCGATAATACCGCTGGTGGAAATATCATCGGCTACTGTTCCTGTATTTACATCAATACCCGCTTTGCTGTATCCACTCTTGTGTTTGGCTCTCAGCTCAATTAGCATATCTGTTGCTGCAAAACCGCTGTTTTTAGCTATAGCCACTGGTATCGACTCAATAGCTTCTGCAAAGGCTTGTATCGCAAGATATTCCCTGCCTGGAACACTGGGTGCATATTCCTTTATTCCCTGTGCAATTTCAATCTCAACAGCTCCGGCACCAGGGACTATTCTATTGTTTTCGATGATATCCTTAACTACGTGCAGTGCACCGACAATCGAGTTGCCCATATTTGAAGTATCTGTGCGACCGCTGGTTACAATAGTCACAATATGAGGGTTCTGGCAGTCCTCGAAGTAGACTATTTCTTTGTCCTTCTTCCCACGCTCTTCAACAAGTTTGGCATGTCCAAGATCGCTATCAGAAAGTCTTTCCGCGTGAGGTATGAGTCGTGCTCCAGTAGCTCTTGCAGCCACTTCAACTTCTTCTTCACTTGCTATCTTAACTGCGAAGATTCCTCTTTTAGCAAACTCGTAGACAATCTCTTCCCTGATTCCTGTCTTACACAGCACAACATTTACTCCAAGCTCAGACACCCGATTAATAATTTTACGTAGCGGCGTGCTCTTTGCATCAGAAAACATTTGTAATTTTTCTGCAGTATCAATTTCTAATTTAATCTTCGGGCCAAGACTAACTGCCCCCATCTTGCTGCCAATGTCTTTTGGCTCCATGTCGTTTACCAGTGCTATCTTTGCATTTTCTATGCGTGTTGGCATATCTTTATTAGCTCGCTTGCTAAACATCGCAATCCCATTTACGACGTGCGTATCCTCTGCTTTGACACCATCCGCATTTAATATGTGCACATCAGTGTCAATATTAATCTTGCCATCTTTTTCAGCTTTAAGGGCAGCTTTGACACTGACTTCTGACAGCAGTTCTTTAGTCTTCTCACTGCTCCTGTTGTTAATAGCAGTATTGGTAATTTCCTCAAGCTCTTTTTGTTGAACCTTGATCGTTTCTGATAGTTCATTTAGCAGTTCTAATGCCTTTACTGAAGCTAAATCGTATCCTTTAATAATAGTTGTGGGATGAACTTTTTCATCAAGCAGTTCCCGTGCATGCGAGAGAAGTTCGGATGCAAATAATGTAGACGAGGTGGTTCCATCTCCTACCCCCTTTTCCATTGCTTGAGCAACTTCAATCATCATTCTTGCTGCAGGATTTTCAGCTTCAATAGTTTGTAAAATCGTGCAACCATCGTTTGTGATTGTAATGTCTTCATTGGAGCCAACTATCATCTTGTCAAGACCATTTGGTCCAAGAGTGCTCCGTACAGTCATTGCAATAGCCTTAGCAGCACTTATATTTCTATAAAGTGCGTCTCTGCCTTTTGTTTGTGCAGAATCATTGCTTAGAATGATAACTGGTTGATTAATATTACCTGCCATATTTTTACCTCAACAAATATACACCTGCACGCCTATATAAAATTTGCTTTTGACCGGGGCTGTCAACTTACTCAGGTGTTATGCCAGAACTCTAATTTCTTTCATGCGTTCAAACCTAAGAACAGTAGACATTATATCTATAATATACAACCGGGTCGAAACAATGCCAACCCATAACAACTTTACAACCACCTTTGGCAACATTCAAAAGATAAAGGGGGTTGGTAAACGGATATCAAAAAATATTTTGATGGTAGCGCATAATAAACGTATTATAGATAGATTAGAGAAACCGGACTTATTGATTTGGATTGGGTTCCGCAATTTTTTAACGCTCTTGCAGAACGTTCAATCGAGAGATTTGGAGTTCGTGGTGCTGAATCAGATAATCCAGTAACAGACGACATAAAGTAGTTGATCCGGCTTCCCACGTTCCTGCACGACGGATCAAGCCTGCAGGTCGTCCCGCTGACAGATGCTGTCGTATTCTCTGATCGGGAGATTATTAGTCACTGCGTAGAACCCCATGGCGTGTGATCTTCGCAGGAACTATTTCGAGATTGTGGAGGGGTTAAACGCGGTTCCCGAGTGCGCGGGCATGCATCTGAGCACCGGAGCGCGGTGGAGTACGTTAGAGCGCTATGAACGCAGACCTGAGTTATTTAATCGCGACTCGATGCCGCCACGCTGCCGTTCGAATAGTCCCCCAAGCTCTTCGATTGTTTTGCCGGTTTTGTAATCGGCGATTAATCTTTCGTCTTCTCCCTCTGTCCACAGTTCATACGCTCGCGGATTGGTTTTTTGGATCGCCCTCACTGAATGTGCTTTGGATTCCTCAGAATGTAGCTATTCCTTGTCTGGATTTTTCTCTCTGTAGTCTGAAAAATGCATAGATTCCAGAGGCCTGCAGGTAGCATCTGGTGGGTGTGCTGTGTGACGCGTCTGCATGTTCTATCAGCAAAACCTGCTTTGCGTATGTATACTTTGCTTCTGCAAGCTCCGATTCCGAGATTAAGCCATTTTCAATAAAATCCCGAACCTTTTTGTTCTCGACCTTAAACACTGCTTCCCACAGATTTTTTGGCTCGAGAATTGACTTAAGGAGGGTTTCATTCCAGCTTATTCTTGGTCGATTCACTCTATACACATGTACATCATCCGCATACACCTCATCTACACCGCTAGAGTCAAATTCAGCGAACAAAAATTCCTTTGGCTCCAATCCTCTCTTTTAATTCATAGTTTAACATCTTCCTCAAAAGATGTACCACTGTTAACGATCCCCTAATTGTGAAAACGGCTTCAAATCCCACGTGTCCCGACGTGGATGTTATAGTTGGCTGAGATATGGGTGTTGGTAGCCCTAATAAAATCAATTTTTCCGAGATTCTTGATGATGCCATCAAAGGCATCATTGCGCTAAAATTATCTGTATTGCACTTGCCCTAAGGCGTTGGAGCTTCCTTAGCTGATATCTGTGAATATTTCTGTATGTTTTCTGCTTCTTTTTTCCATGGAACTTCGTATCCAAATTGCTCTATTTTGTTTGGATAGCCAATAGACCATACCCGCTGCATAAACTCTTTATAATCCCATGCATTATTTTTATGCTTTATGTCAGTAAGTTTTTTGAGCATATCAAGATCCACATCATCAGTAAGTTCGAGCCCTTCCACTTTGTTAAAATATTTTTCCCCAACATCGGTACGAACCAGCACACAGTTCCAGCCGTCACCAGTCCCAACAGAACCAAGTGAAATATCTGCAGAATGGGATGTGTAATCAAGGCAGTGGTGGCAGCCGTCTCTTGCAAGTGGTGCAACCTCCTTAATTTTCACTTTTTTAACTTCCCCGGTTTTGCTAGTAGCAACAAACTTGCCCTTGGCAAAGTCCATTTTTACCACATCTTCAATATCAAGACCGATCTTATTTGGTATGATATCCTGGCAGAGGTTTTCATAACTGAAACTTTCCATACACACAAGACCAAGTATTAATTTTATTTTATCAGTGAGATTCTCTTTCATCAATCGTGCAGCATGCGACTGGCAGGGACAACCGACAATAGCAATCTTATTATATTTCTGTGATACATCCCTGATGATATCTCTCATGCTTGCCATCACTGGCATGTAATTATATTTGGTACCACCGGTTTTTGCTACATCCGATGCACGAGTCATGAGAACAACTTCTGTCTCCCATTTTTCATTTCTGGTGATGCCAAAGGCACAGTCAATCTCGTCCTGCTCGAAAAGAGAGGTTAAAATCTGTGATGTTACGGCACCGTCCTGCCCGTGCACCTTACTACGTCCTGCTTTTACAACACGCACGTTGTCAAACTCATCGTCACCAGGGAATCCATCAAGTATTGGACACACGCGCTCGCAAGCATAGCAATCCACGCAGTATGCGCATTCTTCTTCAAATAAGTTCACATCACTGCAATCTTCTTCGTGTTTAATTTCCGAACGCAATTGATCAGCCCTCGGGGCTCCAACCGGACAGATGGCTTCGCACGCACCACATGCAGTGCAAACTTTTTCAGAAACAACATAATCTATTTTTGGCATTACAATCCACCTATAATGTTTTCTTTTAATATACTATGTAAAAACACGCTATTAATATAAGTGTATTGGTTTTTTCGGCTGTGGGATAAAAATAAAAGATACCTCTGGACCTGCAAAACTTCAGTCTTCCAATATAATCACAAATACTTTTTTTCCAATGTGTCTTTTCGGAGCGTCTATTTTAGCACCATTTCCGTATGGTGTGATCCTTTTCTCATAAATCTCTTCGACATTATCCTTAATTGTCACCTTTCCACTGGCGATGGCTTTAATTTCCCTCATACATTTAGTATATACATGTAAACACTTAAATACTTTGCGATACATGAGGATTGATATGATGCAAGGTCAGGATATAAGAGACAGATTAAAAGACATAGAAGATTTTCTGCTTGATGAATACAAGGAAAACAAAGAAGAAAAGAAACGGGATTGGCGGACGTATGAACAACGATTAATGAATCGGATAAAAGGAGCGATCAAGAATCTTAAACCTTTGATAGGCGAAGCAATGAACTTTGAGACTCATAGGGGGGCAGGGAAGGAAACCAGAGATTGAACTCAAACAAAAAGTAATGATCCTTTCATTGAAGGAGCTGTTTGGAAAAAACAACAGAATGATGGCTTCGATGCTTGCAGTATTCTCCTTGCTTTCGGGAATAGATTTCAGCTCATGCACATACTGATCTTAAAAAAGAAAGGCGTTGAGAATATGGATACCTGTGGAAACGGTACAGGCTGTTTCTTTAAAAATAAGAAAACATTACGCATCTGAAACCGAGAAACGAAAAGAAAAAGCAAAAGAATCGAATACAAAAGAAAAGAAATCCCTTGCTTATTCTTTTAAAATGCTTGATCTTGAATCAAAAATGTATGTAGCCTACGAAATAAGCTTAAAAAGTGAAAAACAAGCATTTGACAGGGCAATGGGGATGCTAAAAGAGATTTACACCAATATCAATAGCGTGAGACTTGATAAATATTACAGCTACCCGTCATATGTCGATAAATTCGAAGAGGCTAAAGTCTATGTAATCCCAAAAAAGAATGCCACACTGAGAGGCTCCTGGAAATGGAAATACGCGATGGAAGAATTTGTGCATGACACGCTGTCATATATTGGACGATATTATTTAAGGAATAATTCCGAGGCCAGGTTTCTCGGCAGATAAAAGATGGTTTGGCTGGACAGTGGAGCAAAGAAGGGAGGATCGGATTGATACAGCGATTACATGTACAAATGTT
>RXIJ01000016.1 GCA_004212095.1 Methanosarcinales archaeon
ATGAATTTATCAGGGATATCAAGACAACGCCCGTATCCCTCTATGATTCACAGGTGGATCTCTCAAAAGAGGGGGAAAGTGGTTTAAGAACTGCTAAACAAGCGGATAAGCAGGAAAAGGTCACCTGGCGAGCGACCGTACGCTGTGATAAAAGCGTATTTAACTCAAGTCATGTACCCGTAACGACTGTTGCAAGAGTTGCCGTAAAAATAATGATATTCACCGCGTTTGCATTTACTCTTTATAATCTCGCAACGATCAAACGCCGAGAGATGGCTTAGCGATATCTATCATCAAATTATGGATTAGAATGGAAAAATGAGAGTGATAAAAGGAAATTAATAGAGGACACGGTGTTAGTACAACTCATTAAGGAAATGGAGTCCGTTTCAAGTTTTGATTGGCGTGTAAAGATACGGTAAATCAAAATACTCTTCATGTATGTTTTATAAAAATTTCCATTTTTATTCTTCGGGATCAAATGAAGATAAGAATACAATGCATTCCATATGAGTTGATTCGGATTTGATGTTTGATTTTATCCAATTGCCTTAAGAACACCAACATGTAATGTAATGTAATGTAACGGTCACGTCAAACCAAAAAATATTTATATTTGCACACCAACTATTTATCAGTAGTGTGAAAATCACTATACACTGACAATATCTTTTTATGCACTGCTTCGAGCATGTTTCACCAGATGCCCGATTTCCGGAAGAATGAGCCTTGTTAAGGCGATACGTACTCCATCAGGTGAGCCTGGCAGGCAGAATATGATAACATCCTTGTTAATTATGCCTGCTGCTGCACGGCTTAACATTGCAGCGGTGCCGATATCCTCTCTGCTTAATTCTCTAAAAAACTCGCCAAATCCTGGTATTTCGCGAATAAAAAGTGGGGATACTGCTTCTATTGTAACATCTGTTGGCGATATGCCAGTCCCACCACTGATAATTATTGCATCAACCTGTTTTTGAATATTTTCAACTGCATCTCTTATTTTGTTTACCTGATCAGGCACAAGAAGATAGGCCCAACCCGCATGCCCTGCCTCTTCAACCAGTTCTATCATAAGTTTGCCTGAGCCGTCTTCAGTGTCACCGGGATTTAAAGCTCTCGTGTTTTTTTCATACCTTGAAGTGCTGACTGTTATTATTGCAAATTTTAGATGCATTGGTGTGTGTTTTTTATGTTCTGCTGACGACATATTCTTTTTTACATTCCAAGTTTTTTCATCATTTTTTGGACATTAAAATTACCACCACGTAAACCTTTCATAGCTTTCTGCATGGTGCGGTGGTATTTTATTAGCTCACGCACCACATCAATATCGTTTCCGGAACCGTGTGCAATGCGAAACATTCGCGAGCTGTTGATGATTCGTGGGTCTTCAAGCTCTCTGTTGTTCATAGAATCCATGACCACTTTGTATTTATCAAGACGGTCTGTTGTTACCTTGTACATATCGTCTGTGACTTTGAGTCCAAGTTTTCCCATAGGCAGCATCTGCATCACGTTTTTAAGTGGTCCAAGCTTGTTAATAGCTTTAAGCTGTTTGTACATGTCCTTTAGTGTAAACTTGCCCTGCATCATGTTTTCAATATTAAACTCTTCTTCATCGATGGATTCTTCTGCTTTTTCAATCAGAGTTTTGATATCTCCCATACCAAGCAGGCGTGATATGAATCGATCTGGCTCGAACTTCTCAAGATCTTCCGGCGTCTCCCCGGCACCAATAAACGCAATTGATGAGTCGGTCTCTGAAACCGCTGAAAGTGCTCCACCACCTTTGGCAGTACCATCAAGTTTTGATATGATAATGCCTGTGATGCCAATGGAGTTATTGAATGCCTTTGCCTGTTCGCTTGCCTGCTGACCCATTGCAGCATCAAGCACGAGAAACTTGTGATCAGGCTTTACTATTTCGTAAATATCCTCCATTTCTTGAATCAACTCTGATTCAAGTGCGTGCCTCCCGGCAGTATCTATAATCTTGACATCATATTTTTCTATCTGGGGGAGTCCGCGCTTTAAGATCTCTACTGCATTTGAGTTACCAGCTTCACCATAAAAAGCAACATGGATGCGTTCACAGAGCGTTTTGAGCTGCTCATAAGCACCGGGACGAAATGTATCCACACATATAACTGCCGGCTTAAGTCCTTTACGCTGAAAATAGCGCGCAAGCTTGACTGTGGTAGTCGTCTTACCTCCACCCTGCAAACCAACCATCATAATGGTCTGCTTATCAAGCTTGATATCGCTGCTTCGACCTATAATATTAATTAATTCCTGGTACACGATACGAACCACGTGCTCACGGGGGTTTATTCCAGCGGGCGGCTTCTCCTTCAATGATCGCTCCTTTATTCGCTTTGAAAGCTTCATCACAAGCTTCACATTCACATCAGCCTGCAAGAGTGCCCGCTGAATATCCTTGACCAGTTCACTGACTGTACGCTCGTCGATTCGACCAGCACCAGCAATCTTTCTTAGTACATTCTGCAAAGACCCGCCAAGTTTGTCAAGCACCATAATAATTCCTCAATAACACTTCAATGGAAACATGTTACATAAATTAAACGGTTTTTATGTTGTAGCTCTGCACACCCGCTCAATCCTTTTCGCCACTAATTTTTTTTATTTTATCTAATAGAGACTCATAATCAGCATTAATTTGTTCATCAAATCTTATCTTTAAATCTACAAATCTTTGGACGTCATCTTCAAGCGTCAACATTTTTCCAAATTTTGTATCAGCGTAACTCCCAAATTCATCCATTGCTTTAAAATATTCATTAAGAAGTTTTTGCATATTCCTACTTGCCAGATAACTTCTCTTTTTAAGTCTATAGAGTTCTTCGGGAGTTATTTGAAGTATCGTTGGATGAAATTTAAGTGGAGAGTATAATTCAGCTAATTCTTCTTTAATATTTTTTAGTTCTCTATCTATTTTTGATTCACGGATTATACTGAATGTGTCTGCCACATAAAAACAAGTAATAATTAAAAGAGTGAAACTAATCGAAGCTGTTAAAATTTGGCTTTCAAGCTCAAATATTGCAAAAATACAATAGAAGAGCAATATAAGGATTAATAAACTTACAAGTACGGATCCGTTGTATATATATGTTCCAAATACTTTTTTTTATCCAATTCCATATCTTTTTATTATCCATGCTCTTCACTCATAGCTTAGCCATCAAAAGTCACTACACCCCGTACTTATAGGTACAAGGCTTGTTAGTGATTTTCTTTTTATAAACATTTCAGTTTCTCCCTATAATTCTTACGTCCCAATATATTTCTCAACAGCTTCCTATCTGTGACCAGTGCGACACAACATGAGTAGAGATCGCCAGTAACTCTTGATTGCGCAGCAAGTGCGAAATGTCAGTTGCACGACTCCTTTCAGTAGTTAACGTCTTTTCCCTCTATGAATGGAAAGTTGTGTTTCTTTGCATATTGTCTTGCTTTTTGTTTTGAGAGTGCTCTGCCATCTTCTTCGTCGAGCATTTCGCAGACCACCATTGCAGATGTTATCCCTGCCAATTGTGCCAGAGCTATCGAAAGTTCTGTTTGGCCTGCTCTCTCTTCAAGGAGTTTGTCTGCTGCTCTTAGTATTGCCACATGACCCGGGCAGCGGAACTCTGAGCCAAAATCAATGTAACCCCCATCTTCAACCAGCTTTGTTACCTCTGCAATCCTGTTTATAGTCAGTGCCCGATCATTGTCAGGTATGCCTGTGTAGGTATCTCGGTGGTTGACCCATATTGAAAATGATGACCTGTGGTCGTATTTTATATCTCCATCTTTTTCAACGATTGTTTTTAATTCTTTGTTTCCGTTACTTCCTGCATGTTTGAGCAGGTCTGACATAAAAGGAAGTCCAAGTTTCTTTGCAACTGGTGCAGAGATTGCAACACATATAAGTCCCCCACCATCTTTTCGCATCTGTGCGACATCACGTGGTGTAATACTTTGTGCAGGGATAACAAAGTCTGTTTCCCCCTCCCTGTTATCTGCATCATATAGTAGTATCATTTTGCCATTTTTCAGGGAATCTATTGCTTTACTTAGTTCTTTCATATTTTTTACCTCTTACTTTTCAGTTGATATTTGTTTTCACAATTGAACTGTCGCGGAGATTCAAATGCTTTCGAAGGTTTACCGGTGCTATGATTTCAAGTATTTCCGGTGGGTAGTGAGTTCTCTCCGGCTGTATTATGGCACATTTGACATCCTTGATAGTAACCGGAAAACATATCCCCCCTCCAAAGGTTCTTTTTTCACTGGTAAAGCCTTGAATCTTGATTCCTGCTTTGGCATCTAAATTCCCGCGTAGTCTCACACTTTCAGAATCGAGTTTTATATTTAGCGTGCCGGGATATGGTGTAAACCCAAGTTTTTGCTCTATTTGTTTTTTATATCCTTCGCTTGATAGGTAGTACTGTCCTTCGCCAAGTCCTGTCAGAACTGTTCCTACCAGTTCTATCGTGTTTTTGACATTGAATAACTGCTTGTAGAACCGATATTCTTCTTCAAGTCGTTTAATACCACTTGGAGTAAGTTTTACCCATTGTCCGTTAGTTGTTGTCTGCCGCTCTATCAGGCCATCCTTTTCAAGAATTTGAAGACGTCTTGCAGCAGTCTGTGGACTTGTGAGCATCGGCTCTGCCAGTTGTGAAGAGACGATTTTCACTGCTTTTTGCATAGCACCGAGTGCTGCAATGTGTTTTAGTGTTTCAATATCCATCATTGAGATGCATGTCATATATGGAATGTAATGGTATTAAACTGTTGCGAATCTGGTGTGGAGTTAAGGTTATAAATAATAAACAACATGCAAACTTAATGATGGTAAGAACACAGGCAAAAACAAAACTCTGGCTAACAAATAAAGAGATACCAATCGTTGGTGAAGGCAAAGTAAAACTGCTTAAAACCATAGACGTGGAAGGGTCTCTTAATAAAGCCTGTGGAAAACTGAATATATCCTACAAGCATGCATGGCTTCAGATAAAAGAAATAGAACATGCTATCGGAGAGGCAGTACTTACCACAAAATGTGGAGGAAAGATGCAGGGGAGTAAACTCACTGAAAAAACAAGACATCTCCTCAAAGAATATGACTCCTATCAAAACCTACTTAGCCAGACATTCTATGATAAAACGTTTTGGGAGGTGATAAGTTTGAAGATAACCGCAAGAAACCAGATAAAAGGAAAAGTAACCAGTATTGAGAAAAATGAGATTATAGCAAAGATCAAAATAGACATTAAACCTGCAACAGTAACTGCAATAATTACTGAAGAAGCAGCAGAAGCACTGAACATCCAGAACGGCGATGATGTGACTGCTATAATCAAATCGACAGAAATTATGATAGGAAAAGAATAATAGAAAAGGAAAAATAAATATAAACTAAAAAAGAAAAATAAAGATTGGGTTTTGTTAACCGACCCAATCTTTAAACTTTACCACGTGTATGTGATATTTATATGGCAATTCATCCGATCGAGTTTCGATATGGCAGTTATGAGATGAGGGGTGTGTGGGACGAACAGTCTCGTCTAAAAAAAGTTCTCAGTGTCGAGGTTGCTCTTGCTAATGCTGAAGTAGAACTTGGAATGATTCCAAAAAATGCAGCTATGGCTATAAAAGATGCTGCCTCAAACGTAGAGCTTGAACGGGTTAGAGAGATTGAAGACGAGATCAGTCATGACATGATGGCTATAGTACTGGCATTATCTGAACGGTGTGGCGATTACGGAAAGTGGGTGCACTTTGGTGCCACTTCCAATGATATGCTAGATACTGCAACCGCTCTACAGTTCAAGGATGCCATTGAGATTTTCTTTGTACAGGCTCGAAGGTTTAGAAGCGTACTAACCGCGCTTGCACTTGAACATAAAAATACTGTCTGTGTTGCCCGCACTCATGGACAGATTGGCATACCTACAACCTATGGCTTAAGATTTGCCATCTGGGCATCAGAAGTCGACAGGCACATCACTCGTCTTAAAGAGCTAACACCAAGAGTGGTAGTTGGAAAGATGAATGGTGCATCCGGCACACAGGCAGCCTTTGGAAAACATGGACTCAAAGTGCAGGAACTGGCAATGAAACATCTTGGAATTAACAGTGTTGACGTGTCAAACCAGGTAATCCAGAGAGATCGACACAGTGAGTTTGTGTTCTGGATGGCAAATCTTGCAACCACTCTTGATAAAATCAGCATCGAGGTTCGGAGCTTACAGAGAAGCGAAATTGGAGAAGTCAGTGAAAGTTTTGGCAAGAAACAGGTTGGCTCATCCACGATGCCACATAAGCGAAATCCAATCAAGTCTGAACAAATCTGCGGGCTTGCACGAGTAATCAGGGGCATGGTTGAACCAGAGTTACTAAATAATACACTATGGGATGAACGGGATCTTACCAACTCAGCCTCTGAACGGGTGATCTTTCCAGAGGTGTGCATACTCACAGACCACATTCTCCGCACTGCAACAAAGGTTACTAAAAATCTTCGTTTTTACCCTGGCAACATCAAGCAAAATCTTGAACTGCTTAATGGTTTGAATATGGGGGAAGCTGTGATGATTGAACTTGCAAAAAAGGGTGTTGGACGGCAGGAAGCACACAAACTCGTACGTGAATGTGCAATGCTCGCACGAGAAGAAAATCTTCACATGCAGGATGCACTTCTTGATAATTCCACTATTCGTCAATCATTAAATAGAGAGGAGATTGCACAGATTATGAACCCATACGACTATATAGGAACTGCTGTTGTGCAGGTGGAAATGCTTGCAGAAGCAATGCAGGCAAAGGAAAAAAAAGACGAAACTCCTTAAGCACTGCAAAGCTTGCGCTTTGCAGAAATAACCAGTAACCGTACCAACTTCGTTGTGCAGAACCTCACCACTCCGTGTGCGGAAATAATTCTCGATTGTGAAGCAATCGAGTGCTGCAGAAATAACCAGTAACCGTACCAACTTCGTTGTGTAGAACCTCACCACTCCGTGTGCGGAAATAATTCTCGATTGTGAAGCAATCGAGTGCTGCAGAAATAACCAGTAACCGTACCAACCCCGTGGCTAAAATTGTGGAATATAAAACAGCTTAAATTTGAGCAAGTATATCTCTGCTACGTTTGTTACTCTTCTGATTTATTTTTTAGATTCGGCAAGCCTGATGATCGCTTCTGTGAGATTTTCTATCATTAGTATTGAGTCTTTACGTTCGTTTCTCATCTCATCAATGAGTTTCTCCATCGTGTCTGCAATCCTTCCGTACTTTGTATCGAGTATGGCGAAGTTCTGCTGTGTCTGATCACGGAGATCAGTCAAGATGTGCGCATGAGTATCCTGCTTTTCGAGCATTTTCTCTCCAAGTCCAACCGATCTCTCCCCGAGTTTCAATGATCTTTCTCCAAGACTCACTGATCTTTCTCCAAGTTCCACTGACCTGTAAAGCAGTATCCCTGCAACATCCATACGCTCTCCAAGTTCTTCTCTCCAATCGCCTCGTTTAATCTCAAAGTACTCGAACCTGCCGGTTGCAGCTTTGAACTTGATATCAAGGTTATTGACAGATACCGGAAATTTTTTTATGTGGATCTGGGATATAAATTTATTGAGAATATCTTCTTCTCCTTCTGCAACAATTTTAACATAGTAAGGTTTCAGGTTCTCGACAAAACCAGTTATATCCAGTTGTTGAGCGATCCGTTCTACAGCATCTCTGTATCCAACCCTCTGGACAGTACCTTTTGCAGTAATCTCTGCTTGTTTCATATTATCACTCCAACTAATTTGTACTCTATCATCAGTATTACGTTATTGTTAAAAAAAAGAGAAAGGGTGAAGGGATGTTCCCTTCATTCGTATTTGGTCTAATTCCTTCGGCGCCGCATCATCGCATAAGCAACTGCAAACAACCCGGTGATTGCGAAGACCGATGTGAAGCCAGGCAACCATGACCGTTCATCTTCTTCATCTTCACCTTCTGTTGATACTCCATCTGTTGGCTCTGGCTCTGCTGACTCAGTACTCACTGGCTCAGTAACCGTTGACTCTGGCACTGTTGGAACAAACTTCCCTACGATAGCAAACGGTGAGAAGCTTGTCGTGTGTACCTCGTAGTAGACGTAATCACTGTCGTCTTTCAAGAGTGTTGTTGAAAGCTCGATCCAGTTACCACTTTCCCACTTTGCAAGAGATATGTCGTTCTTACTTAACTTGTTGTCAGTAAGCCATGACTTCTCCACTTTGAAGCTGATTGTGGCATCCTCGATATTCTCGGGTGTCGCAAATCCATAGGTACCAAGCCATATATTGAGATTCTTGTACACAGTTCCTTCTGGTGGTGCATCTACAAGTGTGGATGTGCCTTTAAGAAGTTCTATTCTTGCACTAATCAAGTTAGTACTCTTAGTAGCACTGACTACAATCTCGTAGATGGCAAGCTCAGGTGTTGTGAAGCTGTAGGTAACATCTCGGTTTGCATAGAGATACTGATCACGTGTTTCACGCTTTGCAATGTTGTCAAAAGACTCACCAGAGGATGTACCGCTGGAACCGCCACCGCTATGATATGTTTTTGTTGTTGTTGTTACTGGTGCTACTAGAAGCCGTCCATCTCAAAGTGGAATGTGTATGTATCGTTTGTCACATTGTGGTAAAAGCTTTTTGGATTCTTCTGATCTTTTTTAGTTCCATTATCATAGAACTTGAATAGATACACATTAGCGGATTTGGAACCAGCCACATCCCGGTACCAGTCACCATCTACTGTCATGTTAATTGGCAGTGAATACACATCTGTTTCGTTGATACCGGATAATTCAGCATGCATTATTATTGCAGTATCTACACCGCTCAATCCACTCATCGCGAGTTTTACAGCATTGGTCGCATTGGCTCCTGCACTTTCAGTCCACGTGGCAGTGTCATTCAGGCTATTGAGTGGCTGCAGTGTAAGTCCTACGTTTCGGTTACCATTCCACACACTGCTATTCAGGTTCAGGTCAATGTCAGCAGACCTGTTCAATGATCCATTTGTAGTCACTTCCGGAGTATCCAGTACCACTGAAGTGACCTTACCAGTTCTATTGTCTGTCGAGTTCACATCTATGTTAATCACCAGAGTGCCATTAGCCAGTCCTATCGAAACTGTGTCATTGAGTGGGTCAGTTCCATTAATGTCAGTACCATTGATGGTCACCCTGTTATTGTCAGTGGTTAGAGTGTCGTTAACATTGTATGCGTTGTTTTGTTCAGTAGGTCCTGGTATCATAGAAACTTCACATGTATCACTGTCTTCGTTTCCAACCGCGTCGCTGACAGTCAGGGTTACTGTGTATATCCCATCTGCCAGGTAAGAGTGGCTTACTGCCATACCTGTGTCATTTTCCCCGTCCCCAAAGTTCCAGTAGTAACTCGCAATACCAATATTATCGGTTGAATTGCTTCCATTAAATTGTGCTATCTGGTTTACGAGTACTGTTTGATAGTCTGGTTTAGCAACTGCATTGGGTGGGGTGGTGTCCTGAAGATAAATATCACACTGTTGTGATGACTTAGAGAGATTCAAATTAAACGAACATCTTCCTGTTTCCTCACTGTAAGATACTGAACAGGTGAATGAATCGCTATTCTGTGAAGCAGGTATCGCCTGATAGATTTCACGATAATAGAATCCTGTGTCGTCTGTCGTTGTGTTAAGACTAATCGCCCGTGTGTTATCTGTAATCGTTACATTTACACCAGCAGAAACTGGATTGCCATCCAAGATTACATAACCTTTTACCGGGTACGGATTTCGTATATCATCTTGTGACGCTACTAAGGCAACTGAAAGCACTGAAAAAATTGCAATTAGTGCTATAACAGCACTAATTGCGATGTACTCTTTTATTCGTCTCATATTTTTTCACCCATCTTCAATCAGATTGGCATCTGGAATGTTACATCTGCTTTAACTCTTACACATACAGGATCATATTTTGTTAGTCCAAAGTCTGTTCCTGATCCGTTTCCAAAGTAGAATGCCCATGTACCAATTGTGGTGTTATACTGTGCAATCCATTCAGAATCTCCAAACGCGGTTTCATTATTGATCAAACCTGCCAATATGCTTGCACTCGAATCGCCACCTGACCACGCGATGTAGTTGTAGCCGAGGTTTTCGTCGTTGTAAACAAGAGTAACTGGTCGTACATTTGCCACTGTCACACTTGCTGTACCATTCACAGTCCCGTTTGCTGCTTTTATTGTTGTCGTTCCCAGTGTAGAAGTGGATGTGAAGAGTCCGGTCGTACTAATGTTTCCAACTGTTGTGTTACTGCTCGTCCATGTGCTAACAATGCCAGACATTGGATTGCCGTATTGATCCTTCGCGGTTGCTGTGAACTGCTTTGTATCATTTGGGTTCACGTATGCTATCGATGGTGAAACTGTGATTGTAGTGAGCACACCTACTGTTGACACTGTAATCGTCTTACTGGTATCAATTACACTAAGCCCTGTCGTCGTGTTTGTTCCAGTTACATTCACAGTGTAGACGCCATTAGGCACCTGTGTGCTAGTGGTGTTTGTACCGTCCCATATCTGTGGATCCGGATTCGTTACATCATCGTTGTACAACTCGTTTACGAGGTTGCCGCTCGCATCCTCTATCTTGATGATCGCACTCACACGCTCAGAGAATCTAACATCGATGCTCGTTGTTTCGCTTTCCGATGGATTAATTGTGGTGTTGGTTATGGTGTATGTTGTAATCGTTGGTGCTGGTGGACCTGTTGCGACAGTAAACGACCCGTTAATCCAGTCTATTTCAATATCGTTCTGCTGTGGCGTGTTATCTGATACACCGGTCGGACTAGCAAAATTTAACCCAGAGGTGCCTATGTTCATCGACTGTAGCGTCAGAGTCGTGACCAATACATCACCATCCAGTCCTGTAGCACCAGTCTGATATGCTGTAAGCCTAATGTAACCGTTAGCACTGGTTCCCAGAGCTGGTGTGGTCGTGTCAAAATCACCATTCGATGCAGAAGTCACCTGGACTACAGATGGATCATAAGTAAGATTAAACGTTGCTGCCCCTGCATTGGTGACATTATTGATCATAACATCCAATGTTGTCGTATCTCCATGTGGTACTGTTGCTGATTCAATGCTTATATTCGTTGATGCCGCTGATGCTGCAGAAGATATGCAAATAATAGATAGTAGCGTAATAAACGCTACCAACATTTTTTCCATTTTTATCATTTTTGCTTCTCCTATTAATATAAGGTCTCAAATCCTGAAATAGCCAAGTCGTACTTCACTAAATATGGTCCATCTTTATAGTTAAGAGAACTATCACCATTGACATCTCCATCCGCATAAAGGGTCTCAAATCCTGAAATAGCCAAGTCGTACTTCACTAAATATGGTCCATCTTTATAGTTAAGAGAACTATCACCATTGACATCTCCATTCTTTGGCAATCCTTCTGCCTCAGTCACATTAACATACCCATTCACCGTTGTCGGTGTAACAGGCTGCGGCGACACATCTCCAGTCCATGCCTCCTTGACCGTTATGTCAAGCGTGGAGTTGCCAACAGCATCGGCATGGAATGTTACATTGAACAACATACCATCGCCATTAAGTGTGCTTGGATAATTTGCAAAGCTGACATTTATCCTTCCAGCAGCGTCATCAATATTATATGTCACGTTGATTGTTTCATTTCCAACACTCATTGCAGTCAGGTTAGTCGTATCGTACGTAATATTGATATCCATAGCGCCTATGTTCGATGCGCCCGTGATATTAATCGGCACAATCACATTGTTACTAACATTATCGTCACTTCCAATACTCACTGTAGGTGTTTCTGTTATCGTTACTGTCGCATTCACATTCTCTGCTGTGAAGTTGTACGTACCAGCAGCAGGATTCTTCATGAATG
>RXIJ01000017.1 GCA_004212095.1 Methanosarcinales archaeon
TCCTTCGGATATAAACAAAGAAAGCATACTTGAAGGCAGAATCTATAATGCCCTGCTTGAAAAACCAGGTTACGATTTACTTGTGATGGGAAGACCGGATGGGCTTGGATGCTATTGTTATGCTAATAACCTGCTAAAAGGGATTATGGATAGAATTATAAAAAACTACGAAGTTGTCATTATAGATACGGCAGCAGGGCTTGAACATTTCAGTCGTGGAATCATCAGGGATATAACAGACCTTTTGATAGTAACAGATGCTTCAAAAAACGGCTTTGAAACAGCACAGCGCATAAGAGACCTGATCGTTGAACTTAATCTAAACATCAAACACGTGTGGATCGTGCCAAACAAGGTTACAGAGAAAAACCGCAAACAGGTAGAGGAATACATAAAAGAGCTGAACGTAACGCCAGCAGGTATCATTCCATTTGATGAGGCTCTTGCACAGCTCAACCTTGACGGAAAACCATTGACAGATCTGCCGGATGATTCGGCAGCAGCCATCCGGATTACAGATATAGCAAGAAAAATCGAACTGGTGCGCGTGTAATATGTCTAAAGAATTAACCCTTGCAGAAGTAATTGAATTGCTGAACAATGTAGAAGTAGAATCACTGGAAGGAGTAACATTTGAAGGCGATATTGAGATTGAAATCGACGAAAGTGTGATGAATTTTAGAGAAGAAGCAAACAAACTTATAGAGTCAAGATTTACCGTTGGGACAGTAAAGGAGTGGACAACAGCAATAGAAGAAGTTACCATAGGGGCTACACCAGCCAATGGCGGAACTCGTGGACACGCTGTTACTATTGGAGGTGAAAAGGCACTGCCGTACTACTTTGATTCCGAAATGAAAAATCCGACTTGTGTTGTTGCAATTGATGTTTTTGATATGCCAATCCAGCTTGCGAAGTCTGTAAGAACCAGCTACGAGGATGTTATGGAAAGCCCTTCTGACTGGGCAAAAAAAGCGGTTAGTGAGTATCATGCGGATATGATTGCCTTACATCTGATCAGTACAGACCCGAAGCGTAAAGATGCGTCTGCAAGCGAGGCTTCAAAAACAGTTGAAGACGTTTTGCAGGCAGTGGATGTGCCGATTATAATCAGCGGCTCAGGAACGCACAAGAAAGATCCGGAAGTCCTGGAAAAGGCTGCCGAGGTTTCGGAAGGTGAGAGATGCCTGATTGCATCAGCAAACCCGGACAATGATTATGAGCGTGTCGCAAGAGCAGCCAATAAATACGGGCATGTGTTACTCTCGTGGACACAACTTGAAATCAATGCACAAAAAGAACTCAATCGTAAACTTATCAAACACTGTGGGGTATCAAGGGATAGAATTGTTATGGATCCAACAACAGCAGCTCTTGGATATGGTCTTGATTATGCCTATTCCAATGTGGAGAGAATCAGGCTTGCCGGACTTACTGGTGACAATGAACTAAACTTCCCTGTATTATCTGCTACAACCAATGCATGGAATGCAAGAGAAGCATGGATGAGTTCGTCACCCTTAAAAGAAGACGGCAACTGGGGAGAAAGAGATCACCGCGGTCTAATCTGGGAAGCCTCTACCGGATTTGCTCTTGCACTTGCAGGATGTGAATTGTTTATGATGATGCACCCTGGTTCAGCACAATTGTTAAAAAAAATAACACGTATGCTTGGTGGCTCAATAAACGAAGAGAAGACAGATCTATCCAACTGGATAACAAAATTAATAATATAGATAAAAAAGAAACTCGAAACAACTACGATGAAACTAAATAGCCCACTTCAGGTGTACAAATACCTGCCTAAAATAAACTGCGGTAAATGCGGAGAAAAAACCTGTATGGCATTTGCCTCGCGCCTCGTTGATCGTTCAAAAAAGATCGAGGACTGCCAGATACTGCTTCAGGACAAGGAGAAGTTTCTCCAGCTTGCAGAGCTTCTTGCACCGGAAATTAAAGAAATTACTGCTGGAGTGGGAGACTGCGAAGTGAGAATCGGGGGGGATGATGTATTACACAGGCACCAGCTAACTTTTTTTAATCCAACAGTCCTTGCGTATGATGTATGGGATACGATGGAAGAGGGAGCACTCATCGAACGCGTCAAAAAAATAAATGAATTTAAAAAATTCTATGTGGGGCACTATCTCAAACTCGATATGATAGCAGTGCGCTCGACTGGAGAAAGTGCAGCCAAATTCAAAAGTTGTGTGGAAAAGGTATTAGGGGTGAGCACACTTCCGGTGATGCTCTGCTCTTTTGATCCTCAAGTACTTAAAGCTGGACTTGAAGTATGTGCTGACAAAAAACCAGTACTGTACGCAGCAACAAAAGATAACTGGGAACAGGTCTCAAAACTTGCTCTTGAGTATCGGGTGCCAGTGGTATTGTTTTCCGAGGGCAATCTCGACTCTTTAAAAACACTTGCGGTAACTTTCAACAGGCTTGGAATAAACGACTTAATCCTTGATCCGGGTACGTATCCGGAAGGAAAGCAGCTCAAAGCAACGTTTGAAAATTTTATTAAGCTGCGGCGAGCAGGCATCAAGGAATCGCAGAAAGAGATAGCGTACCCGATAATGGCAGCACCGATCACTGCATGGATGACCGATAACGACCCAATCATGGCATCTTACCTTGAAGCAGCGCTTGCATCCATATTTATGATCAAATATGCTGATATTATGCTCCTCCACAGCATAGAACCACACGCACTGTTAAGCGAGGTTTACATGAGGGAAACCATGTACACAGACCCGCGAACACCGCTCAAGGTTGATTCAGGCATATATAAAATTGGAAACCCGACAAAAGATTCACCGGTGATTGCAACTTCTAATTTTGCCCTAACTTATTATACAGTAGAAAGCGATCTTTCATCTGGCAGGATTGACTGCTACCTTGCCTCAGTAAACACGGACGGGATTGGAGTTGAGGCAGCGGTTGCGGGAAGACAATTTACAGCAGTTAGAATCAAAGAAACCTTTGACGAGGCAGGTTTTGATTTTAAAGAAAAAACCAGTCATAACACCATCATCCTCCCGGGGCTTGCTGCTCGATTGCAGGGGGATTTGGAAGATGTAATGGGAATTAAGGTGTTAATCGGTCCGGTTGATTCAAACCAGATACCAGGCTGGATGGATAAAAACCGGCTGTAAGGAATTTGGATAAAGGACCTTGAAACACACATATTATCACGGCTCGGTAGGATATGGTTGGGAGGTAGTTGAGAGAGATATCTCTACACAAGACAAAATAAAAACAAAACCTTTATACACCAAAAACGCTAACAAGCCTAGTATCCATTAAGTACGGGATATAGTGACTTAATATAACAATTACAATTCAGAAGTTACAAAGGAGGAAAAATATGGATAATCACGAATTTTTTTTACAGGCAATCAACGAGAAAAAGTTGGTACATGTAAAATTTAATTCACAAGAAAAGGGAATAATTCAAAGACTTTGTGTCCCATTTGATTTTGGACCATGGAGACAGGGAAATGAATCCAAATCCTGATCGTTATCACTTTTACGACCTTGATAGTCCTGATGGAAAACATAATCTTTCTATTTTGCCAGAACAAATTATTTCAATTGATGTTACAGAACAATCGTTTGATCCTGCTGTTTATATAAAGTGGAATCCAAATTGGTTCATTAAAAGAGATTGGGGTATTCACTCATAATCAAAAATTTTTAAAAACACACAAAAGAGGTAGAAATATGTTATGTCCAAGATGTGGAGCAAAATTAGTAGAAGGCGTTACGGTTTGCAGTTCTTGCGGAGCAATAATAAGTGAGATAAGCATGGAAAAGGCAGGTGCTGGAGCGAGGTTTGGATCGTATATCCTTGATTCGATTATCGTTAGTGTAATGGGGTTTATTCTTGGTTTTGTTCTTGAGCCCATAGCATCTTTTTTGGGTTTATTAATCTCGGTGGGATATTATACCTACTTCTTTGGAAACGGACAGACTCTCGGTATGAAAGCAGTGAAAATAAAACTATGCGAAACTGATGGGACATATCCAATAGGATATGCAAAGGGATTTCTTAGATGGATAGGAATGATTATATCGGGTTTGGTAATAGGTTTGGGTTACCTTTGGATATTAATAGATGAAAATAAACAAGGATGGCATGATAAAATAGCTGGTACGTATGTTGTAGTTGAATAAAGCTCAACAAGCTACCACGGATGCACCCGAATTCATTCCGATGGTGGAGATGCTGGAGCTCAAAGAAATAATATGCGATAGCATAAATATTTATATGCATCTCATAGAAATGTAAAATAGGAAAATGAAAACGATTATCCAAATCCATAAAGAAGGTAAATATTTTGTAGCCGTGGATATGACAACAAACGTGGCGGACCAGGGGCCAACGGAAGAAGAGGCGATTAAAAATCTAAAAAAAGGGCTTGAAGAACACTATCAAATTATTATGGAGTTAGTCCCTAAGGACTATAAAATCTCTTTCTTAGATATTGAAGTAGAAAAATATGCCCAAACTTCCCGTCCTGTCGGCTAAGGATGTTATTAAAGTTCTGAAGAAGTTTGAGTTTCAAGTTTACCGTCAAACTGGGAGCCATATTCATCTGTGGAATGAAAAGCGAAGACTGCTTGTTACAGTTCCAAATCACCCTGAATTAACAAAGGGTACATTAGTTTCAAGATGCCTTGGATGTTCAGTCCGTTGGTGGACTGGTTTAGGCTTTAAGAGACTGTCACGATGGACGCAGAGGTCGGGGCGGCCAGGTCCTGCGTGGTTCACGTGTTTTTAGGGGGCGGATTGGCTGGATGGCTTTCGAGTTTTTTTTAGGATCAGACAAATAGAGATATACGAAATCTTTTAAACTGGTAAAGTTTATATTTCATTAATGCATGGAATGTGTTTACAAAAGGAGAAATCAAACATGGCAGAACCGATTCGACTTGGATTGCTCATAGAGGACCCGGAAGATGTGCGCGAGTTTGAGGAAAACATGAGAAACCCGAAAGCCACGAAGGAACAGGTAGAATTCATTAGAGAGGCGATCAGGGTGTACAAGACGCACCCATTCTAATTTATGTATCCGCGCTTCTCTTATGATGAATTACAAATAGCCTCATACACCAAACGACATGATATATCAGGTTTTGAATCAACATCCCCTGAATTAAATGAGTTTTTAAAAGAAGATGCGCTCAAAAATCAAGAAGAACTCATTAGCAAAACGTATCTTTGTTGTCATTTCAATCAGCTGGTTGGGTATGTGGCATTCACCACCGATATCATCAGACAGAAAGACGTTCGAGAAGAATAATGGCTTGAAGTACCATACAAAGAATATCCTGCAATTAAAATCGCTCGGTTGGCTGTAGATAAGAAATATGAACGGAGGGGTGTTGGGAGGTTCTTATTACTTGCTTCGGTCGGTAAAGCACTTAAAATATCCGATGAGGTTGGTTGTCGTTTTATAACAGTTGATTCAAAACAAAACTCAATAAAGTTCTATGAAAAATCTGGCGACTTTAAATTAATCAAAGGATATGAAAAAAGGAACTATCCAACAATGTATTTTGATGTTTTACCGACAATTAAAGAAATGAAGGTGATAAATATGAAACCTGGAGACTTCCAGTTGCAGAAAGAGTAACCCCAATAACAAAGAACCGAAAGGAATCTGTACTCCCTATCACCGTCATCCTCCTCCCGCGCTTATCCCAGCAGCCATCTGTAGAATTATGAGTGCATCGAGTGATGTGATTCTCCCGTCACCACTGACATCAGCAGCGGCGTCGTATTCGTCGCGGACAGCAAAATCGAGTGCAATCGTGGCGTCTGTGTAGGTTGGATCATGGTAGAGATGAGTGAACCCCGCGTCATCGCGTGTGAGTATCGCGTCAAAGGGTAAATCCGTTTCATGACCACAGTTGTAACAAGTCCATCTGGTCGCTCTGTTGGCACATCCTCAATCGAGTGCACGGCAAGGGGGATATCACTCCAAGCATCGCGTGTTTGATCTCGCGCACAAACGCACCAAAACCAGATAATACATGTAATGGGCGACCTGTAATCTTGTCGCTGCTGGTTTTGATAACGTTAGTTGTGGTCTTGATTCTTGATGCCTGTAGTCTTTCCCGAACGATCGCTGCCTGCGCAAGAGCAAGCTTACTGCCGCAGGTTCTGATTATCATGGTTTGATTTGCTCCGATTCAATATTCCTTTACTAAAAATTTTAAATAATACATAAATCTTAATTACTTGATTTTAATTCTGAAAGTGGTTTACCTTCGATTTCTTCAATTAAACTCTTTATATCCAATTTTTCTTTTTTCAGCGCTTCAAGGATTTTTGGTCGAATTTCTTCTTCACTAACGTCCGTGGATTGACCCCTTATTCGCCTTAATAAACCCACTATAGCCTTGAATATTTCACGAATGCGATTAATATGCATATAGTATAAGTTATTTGCATGTGGGGTTGCATTTCTATCTAAAATAGTTCTTTTTGAGATTAGTACGCAAATCTTTTTAGTCGCCTCATCGAAGTGTGGCAATTCTTGTTTAGCCCACTTACAATGACCGTTTGTTTGTCTGCATGTATCGACAGAGATTAGCCCCTCTTCCTGTTCGCTGCTCTTTGCTTCAAACAAGATAAAAATTTTATTATTAAAATCCCAAACAGAATCAGGTTGTGCTGTTCCGCCGGGATGGTTTGCAGAAAATCCCAATAACTCACCAAGTTTTGTCAAACCTTCTTCGAATTTTGAAGGGGTATCATCATTGATTAATGCCTGAATTTCATTCATTTTTCTTTCAAAACTTAGACCCACCACTCCCAATTTAGCAAGTTTTTGTTGAATGTTCTCTATTTGATACCCTACAATAAGATCAATACCTTCTACACTTTCGGCTTCTGACTGAATTACTGTAGGCAATTCAGAAAACCAGCTTATTGTTTTAGAACAACTCTTTGATTTATTAAAGAAATCTTCATAGATTCTTTTATCGCTTGCGTCATTGGTCGCGCAGTAGGAAAGCCATCCAGCACTTCCAATAAAATAGCACCATAGAGCACGATACCCTTCAAATTCTGGGCCAGATAAGTTATCTACAACACTACGTGCCCTCTCAATAGCTTCTTTATAATTTTTATTCCAAAGCATATACTGAAAATTTACTTCATCCTTCACGACAGAATTTAGCGTTTCTGTATGCTTATCTTTTTTAACCTCGATATCATCTCGCAGTTTTTCAATTCCTTCTTCCGCGCCCTTCCAATCTTCACCTCTTTCAAAAAATAATGCAATAAGACTGGAAACACCTTCCAAACTTGAATCCTTGGCTTGCTCAAGACTAAACTCTAATTCTGCTTGCAACTCCGGATGCATCTCTTCCCGATTTTCTTTTTTTAGACAAAACTCAAAAAGTTGTCTTTCGACTGGTATAACTAAGGAGTGGTCTGTAGCTCCACGAGTGCAACGTCCGGCAGCCTGTGTAAACCGAGTTCGAATCCGGTCTTTTAGGAGTGAATTTATCCCAAGACGCCCAAGTAAAAAGCGCTCTTGAAGGTTTGTGGCACCTGGAAATCCAGCGATTATCAACTGACGACAAGAGTCTTCTGGCAGGTCGAGTCCATCATATCGGTTTGTAAGAAGCAGAACAACTTCCTTCTTTGAAGTGAATGGTTCTAATGAGTTCTCAATATCTCCTGATTCAAGAAAACTATGTGTAACTCCGTTTGATTTAAGTCCATTTTTGATTAAATCAGCTGTTTGTGTATCCGGACATAATATAAGAGTTCGATCACGATTATTTATTTGTTCTGCTAACCAGCTATAATATTCTTTAGGCTCAAACTTGTAATCTGGAAAAACAAAGAATCTTCTGCCAGATCCTTGTCTATCCCAGCCTTTTGGAACAGGCAGTCGTTCTATTCTTGGAATACCTGTAATTCTCTCAAGTTCACCACCAGCCCCGAGTGTTGCAGACATATAAATTCGTTGATTTGCAGACTTGAAAGATGGATGAGAATGACTGGGGGGAATCCAGGGTCTAATAAGGATTCCTAACCATGTTATGAATATATTACACGCTGTTAGATTATCTCGAATAATCCCCCAACTGTAAGAGAGATCACCAGAAATATTTTCATCAAGTAGTTCTCTTAATTGTTCATTCCGTTCATAAAAATAGGGGGCAGGAACCATATCAACAATCCTTCGTGTTTGTGAACTATTAGTTTTAATAGAATCGATAAAAGCACTTGGCAATACATCTTCAAAAAGATTAATAATTTTAAAAAACAGATCATTATGCTCAAATCGGTTAATTCTCAATGACCACATTGATGCAATATAATTCTCAGCACTGTGTGCATCATCACAGATTATCACATTTGGGTCATCGAAACGAGGATTGATGTTAAACAAACTGCTGTACGTAGAAATTGCAATCGCATCACTGCTTATGTACTCGCTGAACTTGTCTGTAGAATAGTCTTTTTGCGTTCCTACAAACGCATGCGAGTTTATACCATATTCCTGTGACAGTTTATGCACCTGATGAACCAGTTGTCGCGTAGGGCAAAGATACAACACTCTCTCCTACCTGTTGGTAATTCAAGAGCAATATCCGTTGAATTAAGATGTTTTTGATGGTACCCCCTCAAAATATCTCCCTGATGCAACCATAAATGCGGGATAGATCGATCCTTCAAGTCGTTAAATACCGATTCAGGATCGCTTGGTTTTATTGATTTTGATGCAATCTTCTTAAATCCAATTTTTTCTCCGGTCATGTTTCTCAACTCTGATTAACTTTTTGAGTCAAATCTATTTATCATTTTCTATCCTTCCACTCTGTCTCAAATCGCTCAAAATTCTCTGCAATCTCGTTGTATAACTCAATTCTTTTTATTCCAGGAGTCGTCTTGAGTTTTTCAGGATCATATCTCAATACACGTTCCACCTGTTTCAATAGCTTATCCCACCCAAACAGTTCAACTTGAATATGCTGATGTCCGTTTTTAACAGTATGTTTTTCTCAAAGCATCTACCAGAAC
>RXIJ01000076.1 GCA_004212095.1 Methanosarcinales archaeon
CAACAACACGCTCACGAACAACACCGCTAAGGAAAATACCGGTTTTGACTTTTATGTCTCTGCTTCCTCAGATGCTCACTGTAGCAATGTCATTGAGAACAACATGGGCTCTGGCAACAGACCAATAAAATACTACAATTCTCCAGTTGATTTATCGAATGAAATTCTTTCGGAATTAATTCTTTGTAATGCTAACAACTCAACTATAAACAATGTAACAATTAAGGGTTCGGGAACTTTGAAAAACAATGGATTTCTCATTCTTCGAACTGATAATTCCACTTTTACAAATATAAACTCTTCGAACAGCTACTACGGCATCTCCATGTGGTCTTCGAGCAACAACACACTTACGAATAACACCGCTAACTTGAACAGCTACTACGGCATCTCCATGTGGTCTTCGAGCAACAACACACTTACGAACAACACCGCTAACTTGAACAGCTACTACGGCATCTCCATGTGGTCTTCGAGCAACAACACACTTACGAATAACGCCGCTAACTTGAACAGCTACGGCATCTGGCTGGCTTCTTCGAGCAACAACAACACGTTCACAGAGAACGCCGCTAACTTGAACAGCTACGGCATCTGGCTGGCTTCTTCGAGCAACAACCTCCTTTACCACAACAATCTCATCAACAACACCAACAACAACGCTTATGACACAAGTACCAACCAGTGGAACACCTCGACCGTTGGCAATTATTACTCAGACTACACAGGAAGCGACAGCGACGGTATCGGCGACACTTCGTATCAGATTCCAGGCAGAAGCAGCATTGATTATTTCCCTCTGGTGCATCCATGGGAAAAAACACCACTGAAAGGCGATCTTGACGATGATGATAAAACCACCTCTAAAGATGCTGCAATCGCACTTCAAATAGCAGTCGGCAGCCGCCAGTTCGACGATGCTGCTGATGTTAGTGGCGACGGCAGGGTTTCATCACTTGACGCTCTCATCATTCTACAGATGGTAACATGAGTAATCATAAGCACTGCACAACGAAGTTGTGCAGAACCGCGCACGAAGTGTGCGGAAATACCGGTAACTTGTAACTCTCGACTACGGAGTAGCCGAGGGGTGATAATATGACATCAGAAGACGGACTTTCAATAATCATCAAGTACAAAACTGAGATTATAACAGTTACTGCTGTTTTTGTGCTGTTTTTGCTATTTTTTTTTGTGCTATCCCCACTTCTTGATGGTATCGTGCTTGGGATTGTGTTTGCTTATGTTGCCCGCCCAATAAGGACTGCCTTTAATCATCGTTTTAAAACTGGTTCTGCAATCATCGCTACTTCAGCAATTACAGTGCCTATCTTTTTAATTCTTGGTCTTGGTTTAATTGAAATTAGTAATAAAATCGTATGGGCAGTGCGTAATAAGGATGTGTTGATAACCGAACTCAATGTGCTTTCTCCAAGGCTGGATATTCCTGATGTGATATATACTCAAATTCATTCCGTTCTTATAAATCTTTCAAATACTCTTGTTCCTGCCCTGGCACAACTTCCTTTGTTTGACTATGTCAAGTTTATTGGTTTAACCACTGTTAATATTGTGATTTCTGTCATAGTGTGTTTTTATCTTTTAAGAGACGGTGGAGAGAGTATAAATCGTTTTCTTGATTTGATACCGTCGAACAGGCTTAATATAACAAAAAAATTCCTTGCCGAACTTGATGGGATTCTTGCTGCCATTTATATTGGTAATGTATATACTGCAATCATTGTTGCTGTTGTATCGTTGTTTATATTTCTGTTCTTTGGTTTTTCAAGTGTACTTGCACTGTCAGCTTTGATATTTCTTGCAGCCCTCATACCATTGTTTGCCGGATGGATGATACTTCTGCCACTTGCGATTTATAAGTACATTCTTGTGGGACCTGCTGAGGCAGTAGTGTTTTTTATCATTGCATCCATCATTATCTATGGCCCCCCTGAACTTATTATCCGTCCCTACATCATTGGTAGCAAATCTGGCATTCATCCACTGTTAATCATTCTCACTTTTATCGGTGGTGGTTTTGTTGGGGGTATTTCAGGATTCTTCCTTGCCCCAATGCTTCTTGGCGCACTCATTGCTGCATATCGCGTATATATACCCTGGAAAAAAAGTTACGTACACTCTGATTAATCAGATACTTATTTCACCTTTGCAGAGTATAAGATGGAGTTATCATGCCAGAACTAATCGATACTTACTGTACAAACTGTAAGTACGTTACTATTCACACAATACTCAAAGGAGCACCAAACCAGGTTGTACAATGCACAGAGTGCGGTAGCATTCATCCTATGACTGTCAAAAAAGAAAAAATGCATGCAATTAAAGTGGTTGTAAGCGGCGTTGATAAAACAACACATTACACTATCTTAAAACCAGCAGATGAAGAGCTAAAAATAGGGGATGAATTTATCATAAAAACAGGAAACGAGGGTGCGACCATTGTTCATGTAACTTCCATTGAATCTGAAGCTCGCAGACTGTCACATGCTACTGTAAAAAATATCAAGACGGTCTGGACTCGAGATATAGAAGAGATTACCTTAAAAGTGGCAATCAATCTTGGACAGAAAACAAAATCCATAAAATATAAAGTACAAGGAGATAAAGAATTTATCATTGGTTCAACAGAACATTACAAGACTGGGGTATACATAATAAAAAAAATAAAACTCCGAGACAGGGGTTTTGTATTTAGAGAAGGCGGGAGAGTGCTTGCAAAAGATATACAGCGCATCTTTGCTGAAGCCGGGAGGAGGAAAGATATGCAGCAAGATTAACTGGAGACGTAATGGAATTTAGCAGAAAAAGAACACGACTTGTAGATGGACTTAAGTATCATGGAATAGATCGCCGTGTGCTTGATGCAATGGATAAAGTGCCGAGGCACATATTCGTGTCAGATTCACAAAAGGAATATGCATATCAAGACACTCCTTTAAGTATTGGATCTGGGCAGACCATATCAGCACCACACATGGTTGCAATCATGTGCAATCTTTTAGACCTTGAGGACGGTATGAATGTTCTTGAGATCGGAACAGGCTCAGGATACCATGTAGCAGTAATTGCAGAACTGGTTGGAAAAACAGGGCACGTGTACACAGTAGAGCGCATCGAACAACTCACATATTTCGCAAGAGATAATCTCAAAAAAACAGGATATGCTAATGCTACTGTAATAATCGAAGACGGCTCTCTTGGTCTTCCGGAATATGCGCCCTATGATCGAATCAGTGTTGCTGCAGCAGCACCAAAAGTGCCACAGACGCTTATCGACCAGCTTAAGGAAGGAGGAAAAATGGTGATACCAGTAGGTTCATCCCCGCAAGAACTATTCCTTGTAACAAAAAATATTGAAGTAACAATGGTAAAAATGGGGGGCGTTTCCTTTGTACCTCTAAAAGGCAAACATGGGTTTTAGTTTCTCTTATAAGGAATACACTGGAAAAATAAGGGAATATAAAAAATGATAAATTGAACAACCAGAAAATGCAGTCAAATCATTTGAAAGTTGTTCATTAAAATAAAAAATAAATGTTATAAAAATATTTAGAACACAAAATTTTATGTTCCAGCAATTATGTCTTAAGGATTATATCAATATCGTCTGAAGCTACCTCTGCTCCTTTTTTCAGCTTTTTTCTTGTCTCTACACTCTTTGCAACGTTTAGGTTCGTCAAATCCTTTTTCTTCAAAAAATTCCTGCTCTCCTGCCGTGAAAATGAACTCTTCACTACAATCCTGGCAAGTTAATGTCTTATCTTCCATATTTCAGTTCCTTTTTAATTTTTTATCAGTATTTTACCATCAGTCGTATTTACATGTATGATCGATAATCAGAAAGACTTCGAAGGATGCAAAAATACTTGACCGTTCAGTATTCTTCCAGGTTTGTCTGATGCTAACTTACTTCACCCGTATTAACTCATCACTACTTAATAAAGCTATCCTAACGAGGCTGTCAAATAATGTGTCTATATGATTTTGCAGTTGTATTTCTAATTTCTTCATAAATATCTCATAAACATCCCTTGTATATAGAGATTATAATAAAATCTGCTTGGGATTCAATCGAATAGAAATGACTAATTTCAGATTGAAGAAGTATTGAAAGGAAATTTAAAAGTTTTTCGGGGATACTATAAATGTCGAAAGTTTTTTATAGTTGTCAGACGTGTGGCACACCTACGACAGATACACGTATGCTGTTGAGGTACCTTTGTCGCTGTTGTATACCCACATAGTGGACATGTGTGTAAAACAAATGCAAAGAGTAACAATTAGACTCCCAGAGCAACAATCAACAATGATCGACTGGTTAGTTGAAAATGGTGAATTTTCGTCCGTAAGTGAAGCAATCAGGACGGCTATAAGAGATATGATCGATCAACGCACTGAAAAAATAAAAGGTAGATTAAACCTTATTGGAGAAATGCAAAAAACATCTCCAGAGAGTGCTACGACCTACCTAAAACAAACAAAAACGGGTGAATAGAAATGAAATCATTTATAATTGAATCAAGGGAACATGATAAAAACGAAAAAATGTTGCAAAAGCCTGTGGATGACGATCTTGCCAGACAGTTGGAAATACCCCGGATAATCGTTGTAGGCTGCGGCGGAGGCGGAGGCAACACGATTAATAGACTACACACCATTGGCATCGCAGATGCTCAAACCATTGCTATAAATACCGACCGGATAGATCTTGCAAATATAAAAGCTAACAAGCGGGTACTAATTGGAAAAAAGCTGACAAAAGGACTTGGAGCCGGGGGATACCCGGAAATAGGACGCAAAGCTGCAGAAGCGGCAAAACATGAACTTGAACAAATGCTGACCGGTGCAAACCTTGTGTTTATAACAGCAGGCATGGGTGGTGGTACAGGTACAGGCTCAGCACCTGTAGTAGCACAGATAGCCAAAGAAAGAGGCGCAATAGTGATAGGAATGGTGACCAGCCCATTTAATGTAGAGCGTGAACGAAAGATCAAAGCAAAGGAAGGGCTCGAAGAGTTGCGAAAAATATCAGACACTGTAATAGTACTGGAAAATGAACGATTGCTTAACTATGTGCCAAACCTGCCGATAGATCAAGCATTTTCAGTGATGGATCAACTGATTGCTGTAACAGTAAAAAGCATATCAGAAACTATCACCCAACCATCACTAATCAACATCGATTACGCAGATGTGCGTGCCATAATGAAAGATGGTGGTGTAGCAGTCATGCTTGTAGGAGAAGCGAAAGGACAGGATAAAACCAATGAAGTCTTGCGGCAGGCACTCAATCATCCACTGCTCGATATAAACTACTCTGGTGCAACGGGCTGCCTACTTCACATGACTGGCGGTACTGACATGTCTCTTCAGGAAGCAGAACAGATTGCAGATGCTCTTACTTGTGAACTTGACAAACGGGCTAATGTTATATGGGGTGCAAGAGTCTCCCCAGATTACGAGGACAGAATACAAGTACTGGCAATAATGACTGGTATCAAATTACCTATGGTACTTGGCTCTACTGACAAAGCTAGGTCACTACATTCAACTGGCAGCATTATGTCGACGAAGCCTCTACGAGCTGATGCTTTGATAGATATAATTTAGCTTGAAATACATACACCCAAACAAAATTAATTTTTTGTTTATGTGCTGAATTTCCCTGACGTATAGAAAATTATAAACACAACCATGTTTCCTTGCTCTTTGAAGTTCAATAACGAATCCTTGCCACGAGACCTCATGCCTAAGCTCTCTTTTTTGATTCGCCGCAGATAATTCCAGTAGCAATTAAATGTGCTGCTCTTAGTGGTTCAGGGATGTTGCTATGGATAGAAGACATCTTTACGATTTTTATTGCATCTTTCTTCTGCAATCCTGCACACTGGATATATATTGGCTTTCCGGAATCTCTTGTGAATACTTCAATAACTTCACCTGCACTCTGAAGCAGCTTCCAGCGTTCTTCTATATAAGGTAAATTGGATAAAGCTTTTTTTATTTTTTTAAAATCAGGTTTTTTTCTCATTATCACAATAACCGGGATGCTTGTTCCAGTGTACAGTTTTTTTATGTTTAGGATGTTAAATCCTGCATACGTGATGCCGTCAAGAATGATAGCCCGGACCTGTTTATAATGACGGCTATTTATAATCATATTGATCAATTTTTCTGTGCCGTCTATGCCGTCTTTTGTGATTGTTGTACGCATCACGCCATCCATCCAGTGGCTACCTCTAAAAACAGTTCCAATGATAAGTACATCCTTTTTTACAAGTTTTGAGTCGTCTATTCCAAGTAGACGTATTTCTGGTTTAATCGTGATTTTGCCGTAGGATTCTGTTACCATGCTTATATGCCTGTGTGGTATCGAAGTATTGCTGCAATTCCACCAAAGGCATTTAGTAGTTGCTCTCCCTCTTCAAAGTCTGCTGATATAAACACTACTTCTGTGCCCATTTGGTCGGCAATTAGAGAGAGTTCTTCCACCATATCAACAACCTGTGTTATTTTTGTTGCATTTTTGCATTTGTTGCATGGAGGTGTTTCTATGTCCAGTTTTCCCGGTTTTCTGGCGTATGTCTTTTTTTCCTCGTGTTCGCAGGACTCACAGACCATGGTAATTCTTACTTTTTTCAGATCCTCTGACAGAAGCAGTGTCTGGACTGCCCCCATTCCAAGGTTTTTTCGTACATGCTCTTCCCCGTATGTCGCAAATCCTTTATCTTTTACCAGCATTTTCATGAAGTTTTGCATGTATTGTTTTTCTTTTATAACATCGAGTCCCTCGAGTATGTCCTGTGCATTTTCAAGCAGTTCATAGAGCCCGGACTCATCTGTGTACGATGTGTCGACAAGTCCAAGAATTTTTTGCTGCAATTCGTGGTGAAGATATTCTCCATGTTCGAATTCCTCTTTTGTGGGAGATGGCCCCCCTATGATAATACCTTCAAGATCATGGTGATCTACTGCCAGGAATACATTATTTGCCTTATCCCCGATGCGGGTATAAAACTCATTGATAGCTATCAGCCGCAGTTGTTGAAAACGATGTGCGCTCTGCCCGCCTTTTCGTTGCTTACCAGGAACATTTGATGTGAGGCTTGCCGATGCTTCGATGCGTTTGCCATACAAGATCCCTATATTTGCCTCTCGCCTGTCAAGTACAATTAATCCATAGCTCCTCTTATCTTCCAGCATTTCTTCAAGCGTCTGCAGGTAGAACTCTGAATCGCAGTGATATTTATAGGAAATAAATGGTTCTGGCGGTTCAATTATTGTTGTTTGCATGTCTGTTTTGTCTGCCCCGATATCTATCGCCCCTGTAAATATGACAAAGCCGTTTTCTGGTGCTCTTTGTATATATTTGAGTCTTGAGAGTAGAGAATCAATAGCACTTCGCACGTTTCCGCGTGTGAGGCGTGATTTAATATTACTTGCCTGTCCATATTCATCTCTGAGCTGTGATGTTACATCTGAAATCTGTTTGTCGTGTGGTATGTAAAGAGAAATCAGTTCTGTTCCCCTACCATGTTTCGCTCTTAATTCTTCGAGTTGTTTTTTAAATTCGTATTTTTTGTAAGCATCTACCATATATATCACTGTAAATTAAATAAACCTGATACATTACCTTCTGGTATCCGGATTCTGCTGCCAACTCGATTGAGACAAAACATCTATATGCCATATTTTACAGAGTGTCCATCAGGATCGCTGATACCCATTATGTCAATATGTGAAGACCTTTGTTAAGTTTATCTATCAACTCCGGCTCTTTTGGATTCATCTCCGATTCCATTCCTTTCACATCATTGGCAATAAAATCAACACCCCAGGTCTGTAAAATTGATTCGAATAGTGGCTACAATTCAAATTTTTCACGATATATATAATTTTTGATTTTTTTGATTTTTTCGCAAAACGTTTTATCCTGCAGGTATAGGTCGGCAAGTTGCTCTTTTATCACCTCTGTTTTCAAGAGTAGCTTTTCCAGTTTCGATTTGAGTTGTGTTATTTGTTTATGCCCTTTGATTTATTTTGGGTACCGAGGTGCCTGTGGAAGTCTACTAATGGCAAAAAAATCCAGGCAATCTCGACGCTATGGTTAGTTAAAATGTTCACAAGTCAGGTAAACTATTCACTGGGTATTCCCTAAAACTAGATTCATATCGCTGTTTTCTTGTGGAAATCTATGTAATCTCGTGCTTATTTTGAGCCAGATAAATCTAAAACCCACAACTTAATCTTATGGTTCGAGAAACATGTACCATCTTTTTATTTATACAAACACCTCCAATGGAAATCAAGGGGTTCTAAGCAACACCGTTAATAAGCATTGTTTCTATTCCACTTCTGTAAACAACAGGATAGTTGGTGTTTTTGGCATGTTCTTGAGGTTCTTTAAATGGCTGCGGTAAATAGTATATTCGAAAAATTTCTCTCCAATGTTCAAATCTTTGAAAACAGGGAAGTGTTGCGTCACACATATACTCCTAAACACCTGCGTCAAATGTTTTGATCTATGGCAAGACTGGAACCGGGAAAACAGCTGTGACAAAATATGTAGGAATGGAGCTTGAAAAAAGCGGCGAAATTTATGGGGTTCCTTGCTTTGTTATTTATATAAACTGTGAAATCGTTGACACACAGTACAGGCTGCTAGCGCATCTTGCAAGGCACTTTGACAAGCACATCCCAATGACTGGTTGGCCAACAGATCAGGTGTATAGTGAGTTTAAAGAAGCTCTTGATAGTGAAAAAGCAATCGTTATTGTCGTTCTGGATGAGATTGACAAGCTCGTTAAAAAAGGAGATGACGTATTATATAATCTTTCCCGGATAAACGGGGATCTGCATCAAACCCGCGTGGCTATTATTGGAATCTCCAATGATTTAAATTTCACTGAGTTTTTAGATCCAAGAGTTAAAAGCTCGCTTGGAGAAGAGGAAATAATTTTTCCCCCTTACGATGCCAAACAGATAAAAGATATCCTAAGTCAGCGTGCTATTGTGGCATTTAAGACAGGAGTTCTCGAAGAAAATGTCATACCACTGTGTGCTGCTTTTGCTGCACAGGAAAATGGTGATGCACGCCGTGCTCTTGATTTACTTCGGGTATCTGCTGAACTGGCAGAACGTGAAAAATCATCCACGATACGGGAAGAGCACGTGAGGGCAGCCCATGAAAAAATAGAACTTGATAGAGTTGCTGAAGTGGTGTGCACACTCCCAACCCAGTCAAAGCTTGTGCTACTTTCAGTATTGAAATTGGTCGAGAGTGGAGGAGATCGTTTCATTACTGGTCAAGTGTACCATACATATTGTCAGATGTGCTTACAGATCCAAATGGATGTCCTGACTCACCGTCGTATCACTGATCTGATTTCAGAACTGGATATGCTTGGCATTATCAACGCGATAATTATAAGTAAAGGTAGATATGGTCGTACCAAGGAAATTTCTTTGAGTACCCCTCTTGAAAGTACTATGAAAACACTCTTCAATGATTACAGGCTGCAACCATTAATCAACTTCAAAGCACCTGCGGTAGCACAGACGAAATTTTATTAAATAGTTAATTTTTTAAACGTATAGGAAATCATAAACGCAACAACATTCTATTGCTATTGAAATTCGATGCATGACTTGCTGCACTCGATTGCTAACGCACTCGATTGCTTCACAATCGAGAACTAAAAGCTACCTGTTATTTTTTACACAACGAAGTTGTGTAGTGCTTGCGTAATCGAGAATCAGAGGTTGTCGATAATTCTACGAAAGCGAAGTTATGCAATGTTTCTCGCAATCGAGAGTTATTTCCACACATGAAGTGCGTGGTTCTTCACAACGGAGTTGTGCAGTTTTTCATAAATTTGGTAGGGGTAGCACTGAATGAGCAAGGAGGGGTAGATACCCAATATAAGGAATGCGACAGACTGCAATTCCTACAACCCACTCTTTTTTTACAGGTGTGAGATAACAGATGTTCCTCTCCTGATCATAGTATCGATTGGTTAGCCTGTTATCCCCTTTTGTGATATAGCCGTCGTGGGGTGCAGTAGGTCCAGTTTCCCACATAGGTTCACCCTTTTTAACAAAGTACATGGCTCGGTGAATGATAGGCGTTATATCAGCACGCCCGTTTTTTTTATATAGAATGACATTTCCGTAGTTGTTAAAGGAATTGTAACCCTTCTCCTTTCCATCCATGTATGTGATAATTTCCCCACGATTCAGAGTTTTTATAAAAATAATATCTCCAACTTCCATATTAGGCTCCATGCTGCCTGATTCCACTGCTACCATTGGATGATAAGTTCCAAATACGACCTTGGATGCAGATGTAAACACGATAAGAATAAACACCACAAAAATTAGATCGTTTGCAAGCCTGACCCAATAGTTATCACTTTTTCTAAATTTTTTTATTGCATCTTTCATTTAAAAACCTTTTGTGTTGTTGCATAACAATAAAACCAGTCATTGGCGCCGAGGTTGGGATTTGAACCCAAGCATCCCGCAAGGGACAGCAGGTCTCGAGCCTGCCGCGTTTAGACTCCTATTTTTATTGGATTAGTCCGCTCTGCCACCTCGGCACTGTGTTTTAGTGATACTGTGCGAAAAATTTAAGTCATTTATGCTAAAATGTGCATGTTTCAATCGCTACAACTTTGTACTGGTACATTAATGTATTGCTGCTAAGATGAACTTTCGAACCAAACAATTTGTAAGAAGCAGATTCCAACATTATTATAAGACTCACAAGATATATCTTCCACCAGGCTTCGATGTACGTGAATGGGGCTTTATCATGTTTGATGAACTCCCTGAAGTACGTATGCGCCGCCACAAAGCTTTCGGCTCAAGAGGAGAATTAAGTGACTATCTAAGCGGTATGGTCCCTTCTCATGCATATTATTCCACTGCCTATTATACGTATCCTGCTGCACGAAACATGAAGGAAAAGGGATGGCAGGGTGCTGATTTAATTTTTGATCTTGACTCTGACCATCTCAGAAAACAGGGTGCGGATTACGCGGAAATGCTTGAAAATGTCAAAACAGAAACCATAAAACTTATTCGTTTCCTGACAGAGGACTTTGGATTCGGGAGTGAGCATATCGAAGTGGTATTTTCCGGGGGCAGAGGTTATCATATTCATGTACGAGATCCATCTGTGCTCAAACTTGAAAGTGGTGCAAGGCGCGAGATTGTAGATTACCTTACAGGCACAGGGTTTGATTCTAAAAATGTTTTTAAAAGTAATTCAACATGGAGCGTGCGTGTCTCAGAAGAGTTGATTGATTATTTTTGCAAACTCAGGTTTTCAGTAGATAAAAACGAAGCACTCTTAAGCTTGCAGCAGTTCAATAATGTCGGTAAAAGGAGGAGTAGCAGAGTGATGGATACACTGTACGAATTTAATACGCGTGATGAACTTGAAACATATTTTCGTCGTGCTGGCTTTGAACAGCACATAGCGCTTAATGTAAAACAGGTTGCTGAGAGTATTACAAATACTGTTGGCGTTTCTTTGCTGAGTGGTGAGACTGACGAGCCTGTAACAACCGATATTAAACGATTAATTCGTCTTCCTTTGAGTCTTCATGGTGGCAGCGGGTTTACAGTAACCCCTGTAGCGATAGATGCTCTTGAATCATTTAATCCACTAATTGATGCGGTTACGTTTGGAAACGACATGACCAGTGTTATTGGCATAAAACCATTTGAAATCCAGATGCACAACAATACGTACACAGTAGAACTTGGAACATCTGTTCTTCCCGAGCGTGCTGCAATATACGCAATGTGTCGAGGAGCCTGTGAGTATGGTGAATAGAAGAACGATTGATGATGCTGTTCGGATGGAAAAAGAAAATTCAAAACTATCTGCGTTGGATGATGATTT
>RXIJ01000077.1 GCA_004212095.1 Methanosarcinales archaeon
CAGTGCTTGCATAATCGAAAATTAAAAATTAATTTCCGCACAACGAAGTTTTGTGGTTCTGCAGAACGAAGTTGTGCAGTACCAAAGGATTAATAAGACTTCTTTTACACAATAACAAATGTGACAGTCATTCAACCAATCCTTCAGGTAGCTCTTGACGTACTTGAAACAGAACGTGCCATCGAAATAGCAACTGAGGCAGTGGCAGGTGGCGCGGAATGGATAGAAGCAGGTACGCCACTAATCAAAAGCGAGGGCATGGATGCAATACGAAAACTGAGAGAAGCATTCCCGGACAAAATCATTGTTGCAGATATGAAAATCCAGGATACAGGTGCATTGGAAGTTGAAATGGCATCAAAAGCAGGAGCAAATGTGATAACAATCCTTGCAACTGCTGACAGTACAACAGTTGAAGATGCCCTGCGGGCAGCACGCAAATATGGAACAACACTCATGGCAGACCTCCTGTGCACAGAAAACCGGATTGTACGGGCAAAAGAACTTGAACAGCTTGGGGTGGACTACATCAACTTTCACACAGGGATTGACCAGCAAATGAAAGGAGAGACTCCACTGAAACTGCTTAAAAATGTAGATTTAGTTGCACCTATTGCCGTTGCAGGGGGAATAAACGCGGAAATAGCTGCACAAGAAGTATCAGAAGGTGCAAGCATAATTATAGTGGGCGGAAACATCACTCGCTCAGAAAACGTTACTGAATCCACAAAAAAAATAATCAGTGCAATGCACAAACCACAGACCACTGCCAACAAAAAAATAAACATACAAAAAGAGATCATACGCCTTCTAAAGAACACATCAACACCAAACATTACAGATGCCATTCATCGAAAGGGTGCAATGAAGAACATCAAGTCAATTGTCGCAGGTCAAAAAATAGTTGGGCAGGCTGTTACAGTACAAACATTCGAAGGCGACTGGGCAAAACCTGTTGAAGCAATCGACATAGCAAAACCTGGCGAAATCATAGTAATCTACAACGCAAGCAAACATATCGCGCCATGGGGAGAACTTGCCAGCTTAAGCTGCATCAATAAGGGCATTGCAGGAGTCGTCATCGATGGTGCTGTGCGAGATATAGACGATATTCGAAAACTTAAATTCCCGGCATTTGCCTGCAACGCGGTACCGAATGCGGGAGATCCAAAAGGCATGGGCGAAATCAATGTAGAAATCGTATGTGGGGGACAAACCGTGCGACAGGGGGATTACATCGTAGGCGACGATAATGGAGTTGTTGTAATACCAATAGAGCGAGCTTACGAAATCGCACGGCGTGCTGTTGAAGTAGCAAAAACAGAACAACGCATCAGGGAAGAAATAAAACGTGGAAAGACCCTCTCACAGGTACTGCACCTTGAAAAATGGGAAAAAATGTCGTAGTCAAATGCCAAAGAAGGTATTTGTGCATTCTCTATGTAACCACGCGTAATTAACCTGAACAAATTAACTTCTTCGCGGATATATCCTCTGGCTCCATAAACCAACTCTCTATCACGCATTCTTTTAAACCTCCGGCAGGAACAGCAGTGTGATTATCTCACTTTGATATATATATTAAGTGATTAAGTTTATATATTGTTTATTGCTATCTTCATCTATTTGGTGAATGTATTATGAAACAATGGTATCGTGACACTGGTCTCCAGGCAAGAATGTTTTTGACTATGTTTTTGCTTGCGGCAGTCTATCTGGCTTTTATTAGCTTCCTTGCAACAACGGGGGTTGGTACGATGGGTATTGTGGTTGTTGCAGGGATTTTCATATTTATCCAGTATTTTTATTCCGATAAACTTGTATTGTGGAGTATGGGTGGAAAGATTGTAAGCGAAAGTGAGGAACCCGAACTTCATACTATTATCAGCCGTCTGTGTCAGATTGCAGATTTACCAAAGCCGCGGATTGCTGTGGTTGAAAACAATGTTCCCAATGCCTTTGCAACAGGTCGCAGCAAGAAAAACGCTGTTGTGGCTGTAACGACAGGCCTTATGCATCAACTAAACCATGGGGAGCTTGAAGCAGTGATAGCGCATGAACTGAGCCATGTTAAAAACAGGGACATGCTTGTGATAACTATTGCAAGTTTTATCTCTACAATAGCATTTTTCCTTGCACGAAACCTTATGTTCTTTGGCATGATGGGCAGGGGGAGACGCGATTCCGGAGGCATTATGGCTGTATGGATCGTATCGATTCTCGTATGGCTGGTAAGTTTCCTTCTGATACGCGCTCTTTCACGATACCGTGAGTTCTCTGCTGATAGAGGTTCTGCAGCAATCACCGGGCAGCCGGCACAGCTCGCATCAGCCCTTATGAAGATAAGCGGTACAATGAAGCGGGTGCCGACAGATGACCTTCGTAAGGTTGAAGGCATGAATGCATTTTTTATCATACCAGCTGTTTCCGGCAGCAGCCTGATGAAACTGTTCTCAACCCATCCACAGATTGAACAACGTATTGCAAAACTTGAAGAAATGCAGCAAAAAATGGAGTTTTAAAAAATATGGGTTTTCTGGATGCATTTCTTGGTAAGACAAAACTTCCAAAGTCCAAAACCAAAGATATCTTTGCAATCTCCACAGCCAACGTCACATTCGAGGTAAATCTTAATCTCAGGGCACTTAACAAAGCAGGCATATGTTTTAAACCGCAGGCATCATCGCATTTTACACAGGCACGAGCTGAAGTGGAAGAGTTATTAGCCTACTCCTGCAAAGATACCAACACCGGGTATCAGATAACAAAAGATGCCTATGGATACACATGGATCGTGCTCGAAGACCCTGATTTTGAGGATCTCGTATCCAACATATACCTGGTAAGCGAGGGGTTAATTGAGCGTGATTTTGGAGAACAACTCCTGTGTGCACTGTTCACTTTTAAAGAGAAAGGTGGCGCTAATGTATACTGGATATATAACTTCAAACACGGTAATTTCTATCCGTTTGCACCAAAAGCAAACAAAGAGCGCAATTCTGCATTTGAGTTCCGCCTTCGTTCGGTAATGGAAAAAGAATTGCCTATTGAAAAAGATGTAGAACGCTGGTATCCATTATGGGATGTGCCAGTTTAACATGTGTTGATACATTTGACAATTAAAACACGACTCCGGGATTTCATTATAACAACCGATGACTGGGTCTTTGCAGTAGCAGATTACACTCACCAAAACGGCGTACGTTCTATACTAAGGTACGTACCCGACAAAAAGGGGGAACGCCTGAAAAACGGTGTTAAATATCACAAACTGGATTTTGACGACTCTTTCACATTTATGAAAAAACACCGTCCATCGTGGGTGAAGGACGTTCACATCGTGCCATTCGACCAAGTAAAACAGGTGTTAAACCCGGTCAGGCGAATACCAGACCTTATTAAAACCAGTCCGGAAGTGGCAGTAATTGTGCAGGTTCTCCTAAATGGGGGAATACCGTTATCACAGATTGGTATCACCGGTTCACATCTACCAAGATTAACTAACGAAACATCAGACATTGATCTTATCGTATACGGCAAACACTGGTTTAAAGCGAGAGACCTGATTGCAAAGGCAAAAAAAACTGGTGAGACCATCTGCGAAATAAACGACGAGATGTGGCATCGCATCTACAACAAGCGAATCCCTGCCACCACCTTTGAAGAATTTATACTGCATGAAAAGCGAAAAGGTAATCGCGGCATGGTAAACAATACATACTTCGATCTCTTGTATGTACGGGATTGGAAAGACATAAAACCGCTACTACCAGGAGTCGACATCAAACACCAAAAAATAGAAGCAATGGTAATAAATTCTGATTATGCTTTCGATGCGCCATCAATATACAAAATAGACCATCCGGAAATCAAATATGTGCTCTCGTACACGCATACATACGCTGGACAGGCAAAGAGAGGTGAACACATCGAAGCAGAAGGCATGGTAGAACAAATAGGAAACATAAAACGTCTCGTGGTTGGGACAAGCCGTGAGCCAGAAAATGAATGGATACGTTCACTCACACTCTGCAAAGCGTAGCTTTACAGTGCTTCTCGCAATCGAGAATTATTTCCGCACACGGAGTGTGCGGTTCTGCACAACGAAGTTATGCAGTACTTGCGTAATCGAAGAGAGAAAATAAAAATCATTGAAAGGGATGGATTCACATTTAAGTAAAGAAAATTTGTGCTTATGTAAAACGAAGTTCATCATTAAGTAAACGTAATAGAAAAAAGTTGAGTCTCTTTCTCCTTAGCAGTTTTCGGCATTAATCTTCACTCTTCAGAATAATTTCTCTTTATCCTGTCAAATGAAGGAAACCATTTCTCCGCATAGATTTCTGAAAGAAATTCTTTCTTCATATCTTCAATGTTTTTTGGTAGCTTTTCACCTAATTATTTCCCTCTTTTCTGTATCTTACCTTTATGTCTGACCATATGTTCAAGATAGTAATATGTCTGCTTTCCTATCTGTTTTTTTCTTTATACTTACCATGTTTACAAATTACCTTCACATATTTATAATTTTTTTTGTTTTATATGAAATGTAGAAGTAACTAAAAGAACTAAAGCGATATGGAATCAAGGTGTGGAATCCGGCAGATTTAAATTTAGATTTAGAAGAGGCGGGAAATGGCTACGGAAGCTGAGGTAGTAAAGAAGGTTTTAAACATCGCAAAAAGGGAACTCAACTTTGAGGAATATGCCAGATTCCTGGTAGCGATAGCACCTAAAGTTGGTGATTCCGTGAAAGAACTGAGGGGATATAGAGACAAAGCTACCTATGAGGAGATACTGGAGAGATACACTCGAAAAAAGATTAATATTAATAGACAATATCTACAAAAAGTGAAATAGTTATTAAAGAAAGAAAACAACAAGGTGATGTAATGGCTGAAGATAACAAGAACTACGAAGTCGAGGTAAATATCTATAACATGGAATTTTGGAAAAATGGATTTACCCATGATAACATCGAGTTTATTCCTTATGAGGATTATAAAGAGAGATATGAAAAGATAAAGAACGAGGAGATTCATTATCCAACGGGTAAGGCTAAAATCCCTTTATCTGCGGACACTTGCAACAAAGCAATCAAAAAAGCAGAGATCATGCTTTCTGACTATGGTAGGTTATTGACATTTGCGCAAAATCGTGATGTCTTTTTCCATTATTACATCTGTTATGAAGTAGAAAACGGGAACAGACATGAGAAAGCTGGATTGAGGTCAGTTGTTGTTGGGGTTGACAAACCGTATGGTATATCCATTATTCACCCAGCAGGAATTGAAGAGTTTATAAAAATAGCCATACCATTAGTTAAAAATGAAGCAAAGTTTGAAAGGACTGGGATTGTTAAAGCTATCAGCTGGTTTAACGTGGCGAATCAGAGGCACATTAAGATTGTTCCCACAAATTTTCCAATATTCTGGATTGTATTAGAGATGCTTGCAAATGCACATGCAAAAGCAAATGAAAAAGAGTTTATAATTTCAGATGATGGATTTAAAATCGTTGAACATAAAATTGAAGCTTTAATTGAAAATGATTTGGTGTTGTTTAGTATAGATGGAGAATTAGAAGATGGGTTGAATAAAGGCATCGTTCCAGAAGGATTGAAGAAAATGTTCGAAACTGAAGGCATTTCATTTTCTAAGAATATCACCATTACGAAAGACAATGAGGATAACCAGGTGATAATTGACGAAGAAAAGAAAAATACCTACATTGTCAGGAAAGAAAATGGAAAACTAAACATTTACCTGACTTTAAATCACAAAAAAAGAAAAACGCTAGAGCGTAACGTGGGTGGTATTAATAAGAGACCCATAGGAAATAAAATAGAATCACTGCTTACAAATTATAAATTAGGGATATATAACTCAGAAATTAGAGAACTTAAGAAGTTTAGAGATAATATTATTCATGGTAATAACCTCGTCTCCTATAACATCAATGAGAAGATAGATAATGAAAGAAAACTAAAAAGTATATTGGAAAAATTAATATTATCAATGCTTCACTTTTATGATAAGAAGTTTGTACATTCTTCGATAAGAAGAGATCGCCTGCTCGCATTACAATAGTGGAGATGTGAAGATGATAGTTGAAAATACTTTGAAGCAGAAATTGATGGCTGTTCTTTTTGTAGTGGCGGTATTAAGTTTGTTGTTTATTGGAACAGCATCTGGAAAGATTTGGTATGTGGATGACAGTGGCGGTGCGAACTTCACGAAGATTCAGGATGCGATTAATGCAGCGAACGAAAGCGATACGATTTATGTGTATAACGGATCTTACTACGAGCGTATTTCAATTTCCACATCTTTAACTATTATTGGGGAAAATAGAAGCTCAAATATACTCGGTTTGGGAAGCGGTAAATGTGTATATATAACTGCCAACAATGTCACGATTGATGGGTTCACGATAAGAAACGGTGATTACGGAGTCTATATCGAAAATAATGCATGTGATAATACTATAATCAATAATACGATAACATTGAATCACGGCAGTGGCATCAGCACGTATAATATGTGCAATAATAATTCTATAATTAATAATGACATACTTGAAAACGAAGGCACTGGAGTTGATTTAAATTATAGATCACACAATAATACTATTTATGGTAATAATATATTACTAAACGATTATTATGGTATCCATCTTTATTTTGCAACTTACAACTTACTTTCTAACAATAGCATAAATTCAAATGGCTATGAAGGTATTAAACTTACAGAATGGTTTGAATATGGTTCTGACCATAATATAATCACAAACAACACAATTTCAAATAATAAAGAAGGTATTGTTTTTGAGGCATCGTGCTACAATAACATCTACAGCAATAGCATCTCTATGAATTATGATGGGAATCTCGTATTCAAGGATGGTAGCAATTATAATAATATCACCAGAAATACAGTTATCAATGGAAATGTAGTGTTTGAAGATACGTATTTTAACACAATCCACTACAATAATTTTAACCTTTTTCCATACACAGTCTCTGATGCAGGTTCCACCAATTCATGGGACAATAACTCAACAGAAGGCGGCAACTACTGGAGCGGACACATCTGTCATGGAAATCCGTCAAATGGATCGCAACCTTATATTATTGATGCGGATAGCATAGACCATTATCCTTTTCAGGATCGAAATGGATGGTTGTTTCCAGTTATTGCACACTTCAGTTATTCACCGGAGAATCCAATTATAAACCAATTGATAACATTCGATGCCTCTTCTTCAACAGGAAACATCACAAATTACGAGTGGGACTTTGGAGACGGTTCAAACGCAATGGGGATAATAGTAAATCATGCATACTCAGCAAATAGAACTTACACCGTGAACTTAACCATGACAGCTGATAACGGAACTACAGACACAGCATCTAGGACGATAGCAGTCAGTACAACATATATAGTTGTGCCAGAAAAGGAATGGGATAAGGCATTTGGTGGATCTAAGTCAGATTGGGGATATTCTGTTGCACAGGCTTCTGATGGTGGATATATAATTACTGGAGAAACATCGTCGTATGGTGCAGGGTCTAGTGATGTTTGGTTGATTAAGACGGATAACAAGGGTAATCTGATATGGAATAAGACTTTTGGTGAGGGTGGTTCTGAGTATGGACGGTCTGTTGCACAGACCTCGGATTGTGGGTATATAATCGCTGGAAGCACACAGCCTGATATTTGGTTAATTAAGACGAATAGTAGCGGTAATGAAATGTGGACTAAGACATTTGGGGGATCTGACTCTGATGATGGGTGTTCTATTGCACTAACATCTGATGGGGGATATATAATTACGGGACGCACAGGATCCTATGGTACTGGATATTATGATGTTTGGTTAATTAAGACGGATTCAAATGGTAATGATATATGGAATAAGACTTTTGGTGGAACTAAGTATGATATTGGACGTTCTGTTGCACAGACCTCTGATGGTGGATATATAATTACTGGAAAAACATGGTCGTATGGTGTGGGAACAAAAAATGTGTGGTTAATCAAGACAGATTCAAATGGCAATGAGGTATGGAATAAGACTTTTGGTGGAGCTAGTAGTGAGAAGGGGTATTCTGTTGCACAGACCTCTGATGGTGGATATATAATTACTGGGGAGACATGGTCGTATGGTATGAGAAATGGAGTTAGTGATCTTTGGTTAATCAAGACAGATTCAAATGGCAATGAGGTATGGAATAAGACTTTTGGTGGAGCTAATTTTGATAGTGGGTATTCTGTTGCACAGACCTCTAACGGTGGATATATAATCGTGGGACACACAGGATCGTATGGTGCTGGAGATTATGATGTTTGGTTAATTAGGGCCGACACAAATGGCAATGAGGTATGGAATAAGACTTTTGGCGGAGCTAATGATGATAGTGGGTATTCTGTTGCACAGACTTTTGACGGGGGGTATATAATTACAGGGAGTACAAAATCGT
>RXIJ01000078.1 GCA_004212095.1 Methanosarcinales archaeon
AACTTGGGGAAGGCATCCTCCAGCCTATGATTGCAACGGTCAAAAAAATATGGGGGGAATGGAAAATTAGCGAAAATGTACAAATACTGGTAAAGAGCCTCAATACCGCTAAGAATTCAAGGAACATCTTCGCATACTTGGCATAGATGCCATATTCCACAAATCGGAAAAGATCAATAACGAATACCTGGTAAAAATACAAAAAATCAACCAGCGAACCAACGACAAAACCGAATCTATAATTGCTGGAAATACCTGGTAACCGATATTTATATATACTAACCGTGCTACAGTGGCACACTATATCACTGTTGGAGTTAAGCATGTCAGAAACTGGAAAAAATATTAGACTTGAGAGAATAATGGATCGAGAGAGCAGAAATATGGTAATCATCCCAATGGACCATGGTATCTCCATAGGTCCTGTTGCTGGTATTGTGAACCTGCCAGAAGCTGTTAACAAGGCAGCAGAAGGCGGCGCCAATGCTGTTCTCATGCAGAAAGGAATGGCAAAACATGGGCACCGTGGATATGGACATGACATAGGACTCATTATCCACATGAGTGCCTCAACGAGTCGTGCACCAGATCCTAATAACAAAGTACAGGTGTGCACTGTTGAAGAAGCAATAAAACTCGGAGCAGATGCTGTTAGCGTTCATATTAACATTGGCTCTGAAACAGAATCCAAACAGCTTCGGAAACTCGGGGTGGTTGCAGAAAGCTGTGATGCATGGGGAATGCCTTTAATTGCCATGATGTATCCTCGTGGGAAAAACGTCACAAACCAGAACGATCCCGAACTCGTAGCACATGTCGCACGCGCCGGGGCAGAGCTTGGGGCAGACATCATCAAAACAAACTACACAGGCGACCCTGACAGCTTTAAAGACGTTGTTGCAGGATGCCCGGTGCCAGTAGTAATGGCTGGAGGACCAAAGGCAAACACTGATAAAGAGTTTCTTGAAATGGTAGCAGGTGCAATGAAAGCCGGGGGGCGCGGTGTCGCCATCGGGAGAAACGTGTTCCAGCATAAAAACCCAGCCGCAATGACCTGTGCCCTTACAAAAATAGTTCACAAAAACACCACGGTTGACGAAGCAATGGAGGAACTTCATCGTGAAATATCTCTGGATAGATTCAAACCCGTATCGCGCTGTGATGCGGAGACGCAAAGCAATGGAGGAACTTCATCGTGAAATATCTCTGGATGAAAGCAGACAGTGGCGACTGGGACAACGACAAAAAAAGGATCACAACCGCTCTTGAATCTGGATTTGACTTCACTCTTGTGGGCGAAGACGATATTGGAAAAGTACAAGCACTTGGCAATATCAAAATAGCAGCCCACACCACGAGCGAATACAGCAACGCAGACGTCCTTGTAATAGGGAAAAACAGCGAAGGAGACGGAACTATTCCACTCAACGAAAGCTCAGAGGATATAAAAACCGCAGAAAAACTTACAAAAAGTGGAAAAACAGTCGCGGGATACGTAGTAATACACAACAAGGAATATGAAGCATTTGCATCCAAAATAGCACAACAATGTAAGTACCTGATCGTCATAGGAACTGACTGGAAAGTCATACCACTTGAAAATCTTATAGCAGACCTGCAACAACTGGATGTTAAAATAATCGCAGGCATAACCGATGCAGCAGAAACAAAACTCGCGCTTGAAACCCTAGAACACGGCTCAGACGGCGTACTCGTTGACACGGATGATACAAGCGAGATAAAAAGAATAGCAGACACACGCGAAAAAAGTGAAATGAAACCAGTAGAACTTACAGCAGCAACCATCACAAAAGTAAAACCGGTAAGCATGGGAGACCGTGTCTGCATAGATACATGCAGCCTGATGAAACTCGGCGAAGGCATGCTCATCGGAAGCCAATCCAACGGGTTATTCCTCGTGCACGCAGAAAGCGAAGAGAGCCCTTATGTTGCAGCACGACCATTTCGGGTGAACGCTGGAGCAGTACACGCCTACATAAAAATCGGAGAAAAAACCAGATACCTCTCAGAAATGGAAGCAGGAGATGACGTACTGGTCATAAACAAGGACGGCGAACAGAAAAAAGCAGTGGTGGGACGAGTTAAAATCGAAAAACGACCGCTAATGCTAATCGAAGCAACAGTAAACAACACCACAATCAAAACACTCCTGCAAAACGCAGAAACCATCAAACTCGTGAAACCGGACGGCACACCACTATCAGTAGCAGACATCAAAGAAGGAGATGAAGTACTGGTACACTTTGAAGACACTGCACGACACTTTGGGATGCAGATAGAAGAGACTATTATAGAGAAATAGAAAGATTCAACGGATTGTAAAAATTTATTTTTGAATAAGACCTATTAGCGAAGCTGCAGCACGAAACATGCCCCACTGCACTACGGTGGGGCATGCAATTGCAATTTGACTATGCGCGGCTACTAAGAGTCTGTAACGAAGTAACGTAACCAAAGTCCAAAAACCAAAAAATTGAAACTTTTATGGATTCAAAGTTGTTGAGGTTATTTTCATAAAGGCACTCAATAAACCACAACTCTGCAATACCTAAAACTATGGAAATACAAAAATATTTAAAGTGCTCCGATCGGGATTTGAACCCGAGTCCTCGGCTCGAAAGGCCAAAATGATTGGCCGCTACACTATCGGAGCGCTTATGCCGTTTCCAGTAGTCCCGGGCGGATTCGAACCGCCGTCGCCGGCTCCAAAGGCCAGCAGGATTGACCACTACCCTACAGGACTGCTTTTTTTACATCAATACACCATCATACATATTCTTTGTGGCAAGAAGTGTAAACAAGTGAAACATCCTATTAAAACAAAGGCTTATCGGTTTGTGGCAGAATCTGTTGTTCTCGTGCAAGCTGAAAGAGTGTTTCGACCGCTGCTGTGCCATCTATTCCTATGTCAATGGTGTAATCATTAACGTACATGCCGATATGGGCTTGTATCACATCGTCTGCCATTTCCTGTGCATACTGTTTTACATATTGCATTGCTGCACCAGGGTTTTTATTTGCATACTTGATGCTCTCACAAAGAGCTGTGTCGATAGTATCTATGGCTTTTTTGCCAATACTTCGCTTTGCAGCAACACAACCGAGAGGAATTAACTTCCCAGTCTCATCTTCCCACCATTCTCCAAGATCCACCACTTTTCTTAGCCCACAGAGTGGATATGTAAAGCGGCTTTCATGAATGATTGCTCCCGCATCAACAATTCCCTGTGCGACAGCAGGCATTATTTTGTCAAATGGCATGGCGACTATGTTTTTTATTTTTGGCTCAAACAATTGCAGCAACAGGTATGCAGTGGTAAATTTTCCTGGCACAGCAATTGTTTTTCCAGTAAGCTCTACCTGTTTGAAACTCTCCTGTGCAACAATAATTGGCCCACACCCTCTTCCAAGTGCACTTCCACTTCGCAAAAGAGAGTATTCATCAAGCAGGAATCCTAGTGCATGGTATGAAAGCTTGCTTACATCATAACATCCTGAAAATGCCTGCTGGTTTAACGTCTCAATATCATGCAGGTGCGGGTTAAATCTGACGTTGCATGTATCAACGGGTAGATTTGTTTCCACATACGGAGTATGCGGGTGTTGGTTAAATCTGACGTTGCATGTATCAACGGGTAGATTTGTTTCCACATACGGAGTATGCGGGTGTTGGTTAAATCTGACGTTGCATGTATCGACAAGGTCGTGGGCTAAAGCATGGAATATAAAGGTATCATTAGGGCACGTTGAATAGCCAAGTGAATAATATTTCTTTGCCATTTCAAATCCATACAGTAATCAGTTTATCAGTCCTTTTACAATCGGCACGAGTTCATCTAACTGATTGATGGTTTTATCTACACTCTCAAGAAGCCGCGCTGGACGCATATTATACTGCTGCAAAGTTAGTATTGCCATGTCTGAAGCCTCAAAGGCAAGTAAATCATTTATAGCATCTCCTACCATGATTACCGGATTATATTCCTTTTTAAGTCGATTGACTATCTCTCTTTTGCGAAGAGGGGTGGATAAACCAAAGGATTTCTCTTGCGTAATTCCAATACAGTCAGCCAAGTGCTCAATATCAAATTGTCGATCGCCAGAGGCTATGTACACATCAACTCCAAGCTGGTGCAAGGCTGCGATAATCTTTTTTACATGAGGAAATAAACTGCCTCTGCTGCTTAAGGCGTATGGAATGTTCTGGGCGCCCATATCTACCATGATACCAATGCCAACATAATAACGATCATTGTAACCGGACAATACCTCATCCAGTACCTCTTGGAGGTCTCTTACTGTTGCCTTACTATCCTTTTTAACAGCTTTGATGACTGCATCTTTTGTTATAGGCTTCGATGTGCAGGTAATACCAATATCAATGTTGTAGGTGTCAAGAAAATCACGGATTGGCATTGAAGACGGGAGTTGTTGTATATCTTCAACATCTTCCATGTGGATTACTGCGATTACACATTCCTTTTTTTTATTAGCCATTGCAACAGTAGACACATCACACAGCATCAAATTTTTATTTATATCCTTGGCAATTCGATACATAGAAAGCAGAGTGCCGGCACTATCGAACACCACAGCAGCATGTTTAGACATTACAAAACATAGTAACTTAATTCTGATAATATATGTGTTTCTACCAATCATACGTTAGCCCTGTGAAATTATAGATAATTTGGTCATTTTGGAGGCTCATAGTAACTTCTGGACTTTTCCCCGGATCAGGAGATGCAGCTATCGGGATCTACAATTGACAGAATTGGTTTTTGGAGTCGTAGAACTGCACAACTTCGTTGTGTGAAAATACCAGTAACCTTTAATTCTTGATTGCGAAGCAATAAAGTGCGCCAGAAATCAAGTTTCAGGTCAACCACCATCGCTCAGGTTCAAGTAAAACTTTTCGGAAGCAATATAAATAAACAGGAACAACATTCAGGTACTACGTATGAAGATCATTCGCGATCCTGTACATGGACACATCCAGCTTGACGATCTTGCCGTTCAAATCATCGATACACCATACTTCCAGAGGCTAAGGCGAATACGGCAGCTTGGATTGTCGTATCTTGTATACCCTGGTGCAAATCATACAAGATTCGAACATAGTCTTGGAAGTTACTATCTCGCGTGCAAGCTCACACACCTTATAGAGGATCCACAGGTAAAAAAAGAAATACAGATAGCAGCCTTGCTTCATGATATCGGACATGGACCACTATCTCACACCACCGAAGAACTAATTCACAGATACACCAGAAAAACTCATATTGATGTAGAAGATATTGTTGAACACACGGTTATTGCAAGCATACTTGAAGCTTATGAAATCTCGCCAAAACAGATAGTAAAACATATAAAAGGCCAGACTCATGAAAGCCAGATACTTACAAGCGAAATTGATGTTGACCGCATGGATTATCTAATCAGGGATTCTCATTATACAGGTGTTGCTTATGGACTCATTGACCATCTGAGACTCCTTCACGAGATACATTTTCATGGAAACAAACTTGCAGTGGAAACTGGCGGGTTGCAGGCAGTAGAAGCTTTACTCATATCACGCTTCCTTATGCATCCAACAGTATACTATCATCATGTAAGTCGTATAGCAGAAAGCATGTGCCAGAAAGCCATTGAATACCTGCTGGATAAACAAAAACTGCAACCATTGCGGTTACGCTCAATGGATGATACAACTCTCATCACAACCCTGCAACAATCAGATAAATACACAAAAGAGATGGCAGATCGGTTGAATAACAGAAACCTCTTCAAACGAGCCATATACACAGGATTTGCCAATCTTCCTGCAAACATTTTAACATACATTGGGCATGCCAAACGACTTGAATGTGAAATAGCAGAAACAGCGAACATCAGTCCAGATTATGTAATTGTTGATATACCACCACAGCCAGAGATATGTGAGAGTAAAGCACAGATTATAATCAATGACACTACACTACCGTTGGGCAGAGCCTCACCAATAGTAGCCTCCCTTGAAAAATCACAGCACGATAATTGGAGGCTTGGGATATATACGCTGCCGGAGTACAGGAATCGTATAGCAACTGCTTCACGAGAGATACTCCAGATAGAAAGAGAAACAAAGCAGTATCGGTTAGATAACATGCCGTGAAATAAACACACATTTATAGTTTAATACCTAACCATACTAATCTTAAAGATATGAAAAACAATTTAAAATCGTATGAATGATTTGATTTACACCGTTGTGCAACCTTTCAAAATAAAAGGTGAACGCAGCATTAAGATAAAGGAATTCATCCTCAGCCTTGTACTGGATTTGAAATGGTTTAGGCCAGCTGAAGCAAAAACTGTGCTTTCGACTGCTGTAAACAACGGACTGCTGCAACAAGAAGGAGATTTTGTAACAGTAAGCTTTGATCTTACACAGGTAAACCCCCCATTCGATTTCAAGCCAACCACTGATATACTAAATAAAGCAGAAGAAAGCTTGTTTGAAAAAATAATTGAGCGGATCATCGTTAACACTGGAGAGGATAAACGGAAGATCATAGCAGCTATCAACCAAAACCAGAAAAAATTATCTAGATTAGTTGACATAAATGTAAGCGCTCTGATAATAGCTATGGAAAATGATGTTGATGTGTCGGACCTGATTAATGCTGCTTATCACGAGCTTGAAATATAATATTGTACTGCACTCACATTCATGGTGCCGAAAATGTATACCCAAAAGTAGCGCGAATATTATTATGTTAGCTACACTCCGGATATTTTTTACCCAAAAGAATGATATGTTTTTTATGTGATGTTGAAAATGAGATAAAACAAATGAATGTTGTGAAACAATTAATTACCAAACGCAAGCATCTATTATTAATAACGTTATTTTTCATATGTGTGGTGTGTGCCTGCCCGGTAGCTTCTGCAAGTGACGAAAGTCTTGAATTTCCACTTGAAATTGGGGATAGTATATATTTTGAAGATGGTTACTACAAGGTAACACTTGTTGGTACTGAATGGCAGTTTGGTTGGGCACGGCTTAATATTAGCTGTGATAACGGTTTATACGAGCCGCGAGAGGTCATTGGTCGCAAAGACCAGACAATCCACTATCCAAGTACTGCTAACCCGGTGATATCCATAACTAATGCAAGAGATGTTAGTAGAAATAGTGCCAGAGTAAACATATCCTTTCCGGAAGACTGGAGTTATAAGTTTGTCACTGGAGAAGAGGTGGATAAAGTGGAAATACGCGGTGACGTGTATGATAACCTTACTAACCATAAACCCAATGCCACTGGTAACGGTATAGCAAGCTGGAATTCGTACAACTTTGCCGGTTTTTTCTATGATTTTGATACTGATTTTTGGAGCGAGACGTTGATGGTTGAAAATGTATCTGGCCGCAGTATCGATGAAAATGATTTGGTGTATGAATCTAAGCCGATCAATATCAACTTTGAACATGATGACTGGGGCAAGTACGATTTTATTGGTTTTATGGCTGATGAATACTTTGCTGCTTATAATAACACAATTCCAGTAACCAGTAAAGATCTACTCTCAAAAGGATACCTTTCTAAAGTGTTAATCGATGAAGACAATAAGCATACTATCACTATTGGAAGCACTCTGCCTCTTAAGGAAGGGTACGCACTGAAAGCTATCGACATCAGTGTAGAGGACACACTGGTGCGCTTTGTACTCTTAAAGGATGGTGAAGAGGTCTCTGGGAGTGATGAAATCGTGGACAAGGATGGTGATTACATACACGAGAAAAAGATTGGGAATGTCAGTGATGTTCCAATCATAATTGTGCATGTTGAAACTATTTTCCATGGCAGGGAAACCGATGCTGCATTTATCTGCGGAGTATTCCAGATTTCAGAGAACCCCATAAAACTCGAAACTGGTGATGAGTATGGGATAATGGAAGTAATGACTCTAAGCAATGACATCACAATGAAGAACACAGAAACAATATCTTTGGATGCTGGTGATACGATCGATGTGATGGGAGAAGTTCGTTTTAAGGTAGCAGATTCTGATGAGTTGAGATTTTATCCATTTATAGACTGCTCCGGGTATTATGAGATTAAAGGAATGTTGGCAAGCGGTACAGAAGCTCAAACATGGGATCCGTATTCTTTTGCAGGGTTTTATTACGATTTGGATCAGGATATTAAAACTGAAAAATTGGAGATTTCAGGAATTTCTGGCAGAACGATAGAAAAAGGAAACCTAACGTATCAGACCCATAATACTAATAAATATTTCAATGTTTATAAATATAAAGGACTTTTAGTGAATGGAGAAGCTAATTATTCAGTTATTGGCTGGAAAGGAAAGCAGTATGCAGCCATCAACGAAAAGGCAAATAAGATTGCCAGGATAGTTGTTGAGCAGGATAATACCCCAAGTGATAAAAAAACCCTGACGATTGGCGAGAC
>RXIJ01000079.1 GCA_004212095.1 Methanosarcinales archaeon
GACGATAAACACACTATTACCATTGGAAGCACTCTCCCTCTTAAAGAAGGGTATGCACTAAAAGCCATTGACATCAGTATAAAGGATGCAATAGTGCGCTTTGTACTACTAAAAGATGGCGAAGAAGTCTCTGGGAGCGATGAAATTGTCGATAAAGGTAAAAACTACGTATACAAGAAAAAAATTGGCAGTGTCAGTGATGTTCCAATAATAATTGCATATCTTGAAACTGTTTTTCATGGCAGGGAGACCGATGCGGCATTTATTCGCGGAGTATTCCAGATTTCAGATAGCCCGACAAAAATTGAAACTGGTGATACCTACGGCATCATGGAAGTGAAACAACGAAGTGACAGCGGCATTGAGATGAAAAATGACGACTCCTTTGATTTATCAAGAGATAGCAATGTGGAGATCATGGGCGATATCAAGTTTAAGGTTGCAGATTCTGATACTTTGCGGTTTGCACCATTTGTAGAAGGACTTGAAGAACTGCGAGGAACAGTTTCATGCAGTGAAGCTGCTTTTAACTGGACTCCGTTTAACTTTGAAGGATTATATTATGATTTTGATACTGGTTTCGGGAGTGAGACATTAAAAGTCATAAGTGCATCTGGTAGCAGCATCGATGAAAATGATTTGGTCTATGAATCTAAGCCGATCAACACCAAGTTTGAACATGAGGACTGGAGCAAATATGATCTTATTGGTTTTATGGCTGAGAAATACTTTGCCGCTTATAATAACACAAATTCAGAAGTAAGTTCCAGTGAAGATCTACTCTCAAGAGGATATCTTTCTAAAGTGTTAATCGATGAAGACGAAAAACACACTATTACCATTGGAAGTACTCTACCTCTTAAGGAAGGGTATGCACTAAAAGCCATTGACATCAGTATAAAGGATGCAATCGTGCGCTTTGTACTACTAAAAGATGGCGAAGAAGTCTCTGGGAGCGATGAAATTGTCGATAAAGGTAAAAACTACATATACAAGAAAAAAATTGGCAGTGTCAGTGATGTTCCAATAATAATTGCATATCTTGAAACTGTTTTTCATGGCAGGGAGACAGATGCGGCATTTATTCGCGGAGTATTCCAGATTTCAGAGAACCCAATAGAACTCGATAATGGTGATGAGTACGGGATAATGGAAGTGACGAGTACAAGTCAGGGAATTGAGATGAAAAACAAGGAAGAGACAATATCCCTTGGTGCTGGTGACACGATCGATGTGATGGGAGAAATTCGTTTTAAGGTAGCAGATTCTGATGAGTTGAGATTTTATCCATTTATTACAGTGGATGTTGAAGCCGAAGCTGCCAGTAAGCTTAGCATCACTGCGCCAGATACTGCTTCTAAGCGTGACACAATAACGATAGGAATTACTGCCGGTGGTGAATTCATAGCTGGTTCTGATGTGGAGTTTAATGGCGAAAATATCGGCATCACAGATGCAAACGGTGAGGTGCTATATGAGCTTACCAATGCTGGAAGCTTTGCCATTAATGCTACCAAGTTGGGGTATGAATCCGCATCAAAAACGATAACTGTTGAGGAATACAGCAAGACACAGCTGAGGATCGAGTCGGTGAGCGAACTTCTGCAAACCAACACGTTTGAGCTTACTATAACTGCTGGTGAAACTCCCTTATCCGGAGTTAATGTGTCTGTAGATGACAATACCGTAGGCGTAACTGATACTGGTGGGTTCTTTTCTTATATGTTTGATACAAGCGGCACCCATACAGTAAAAGTAGAAAAGGAAGGATATGTTGCTTCTGAGAAGACAGTAAATGTGATAGAGCCGTTAGCAGAGTTTAAAGCTATTGCATTTAACATAACACCTGTAAATGTTACGCACAAAGAACCTGTGTTTATCACAGCAGATATTACGAATACAGGCAACATAAAAGGTGAGCATGTTGTTGAGTTACGAATTAACGGCAGTGTTGTTGCATCGCAGAATACAACACTCGATCCTGGTGAAGTAACCACACTGAATTTCACATACACAGAATCTGAGCCTGGCACCTATTTTGCTGAGATTGAGAACATGGGCGGAGAGTTTCATGTTGTCAAGAAATCGATCGGGTGGCTAGTGTATGCAGGTATTATAACTGCGATTGGGTTGATTGTGATATATCTAGTAACCACGCGTCGTGAAGCCATCGCACCAATAGGTTCAAAAGTTGTAACTGCAAAGGGCCAGCTTGCATCGAAAGTTGTAACTGCAAAGGGCCAGCTTGCATCAAGATTGTCACAGATGAAAACGAAAATTAAAAAATAACAAAAAATATTGTAGCCACATTGATAGAGAATACACGAATAACCAAAGTGTGTGGCTACGGTAAAATAAAAAAGAGTTTGTTATTATGACAGTGGTTGAAGATTTATATCGTGTGGTGGATCAGCAATCACTGCTTTCTGTACTGTGTGGGAAGATAGCTAAATACAATATTTTTGAGCTGGTACGTGTTCAGGGTTTTATTGCAGACGAGATAAAATACCTCCCATTTACTTACAAGGAGATATGCAGAAAGAAGTGGAATGAACAATTATTTTCCACGATTAGAGAGATACGCTGTGCTGCTCTGTCGTGCAATGAGCCACTGAATCTTGAGACTTATTATGATTTTTTGAAGCGATTCGAATATGTGATGAGAAATTTAACTGATAAACCGGAAGTGGATTCCTGTGTGTTGTATAATTTATGTGCCGCATATAATCTGTTTATAACCAGAACTCCTGTGCATCCGGTTGGCACCATTTTCCCTGGCGGGTTCAAGGTTCAAAAGATTGGAGACGAATATTTTTGCCCGGCGAAAGATAAAAATAAGTATGTGTTTGAGGCTGTTTGCAGGTTTTGCATAGCTAAACAGTTGAATCTGGTAAAATCGGTATGAGTATGTTTGTATATATATTATCGAGTACAGCCGTGCGTTTTTACTTACCAGCGCTTGTGGATTTAGTATAGGGGATTTTGAAAACCCCCCAAAACATCGAATTATCTCCCAATAGTATACAAAGGAAGGAACGGAAAGAGAAGTAAATTTAAATACTCACACGTGAGTAATCTTCTCGAAAATGAATAATAAAGATAAGTTTTCTAAAAAGGAGGATAAATTTGATTTTTTTTAATTATAGAGGGGAATAATCTTGTGTTTTCTACGCTCCGCTACGAAAACGAATTATTTATAAACTTTAATTATTCATATTTGAATGAAGATGAAAAATGACAGAAAAAACAACTCAATATTTTATGAAGAGCAGCAATTTCGCCAGGCTTGGGTCTGGATTATAATTATTTTTCCGATACTTAACCTATGGTATATTGCTATCCAAGAACTCATATTTGGCAATCTTGTCGGTAATAGCAACGCATCCAAAGAAATGATATTTATATTTTGGCTTGGCTTTGGCGTATTATTCCCTTTATTTTTCTACAAATTAAAATTAATAACAAATGTGCGGCAGGACGGGATATATGTTCGGTTTGTGCCCTTTCATTTTTCTTTCAAAAAAATACAATTAGATAATTTAAAAAGACACTATGTCCGGGCATACGATCCTATTGGAGAATACGGAGGTTGGGGCATTAAATATGGAAAAATGGGAAAAATATACAATGTAAGCGGGAATAGTGGAGTACAATTAGAGTTTATGGACAAAAAAGGCATCCTGATTGGCTCGCAAAAACCAGAACAACTTAATAACGCGATAGAACATTATTTGAAAAATCATGTCAAAACCGAGTTTAATATAGAAGAAAGAAGAAGAAAAATATGAACAAATCACAAATTCAGGAAAAAACAAAAAAACTTTTTGAAAAGGCAGATAATCCAAAGGAATTTACAAAAAAATTACAGGGGACCTCAAAATCTTATACAGATAAAGAAGCAAAAAAAATTACCACGGGATTATCCCTGACACCGGCAAATTATATGAAATTTCGAACCCATATTGCATTTACAATAGATTTAAATATTAATAAATAATATTATGATTATGGAATTATCTAATGACACAAAACTTGGCATCTTAACCGCAATTTGTATGCTGGGTAGTGTTATTGTGTTTAAAAATGTTCTTCATATTACTCCACCATTTATAGCAAGTTATGGGTCAGCGGGAATATTTATATTATATATAATTTTAAAATATTCTATAGAAGAATTTAATGAGGATATTCTATATCGAGGCAGGTCAATAGCTTTCTATTATGGTCTGACAATAATATTTGCGACCTTAGCCACCATAATATTGTATGCATTTTTTTAATTCTTGACGGGGTTCGGAACTCAAGGGGATACTGTGCTTTCGCTTTGTTCCGAAAACAGACTATTTATAAACTTTTAACTATTAAGGATAATATTATGAAAATATTTAACAAAACAAAAATAGGACTTATCGTAGGTATTATTTTTGGAATAGTTGATATAATTCCTATGATACTTATGAAAATGACTTGGGATACATTAATATCCGCATTTTCTATGTGCGTAATCGGCGGATTTATTATATCAACATCAAACTTAAAATTGAATAACACTTTAAAAGGAACATTGATTTTCTTTTTGATGGCGGTCCCAATAATGATTTTAGTGGTTGCCGGCAGTCCGCAAGAACTAATTCCAATGTTAATTACAAATCTTATTATAGGAAGTCTGATGGGTTATTTCATTGGTCGTGTTAGAGAGAAATAATATGAGCATAAATAAAAGTGAGATTTTAAAAAACATTTGCTATACAGAACTTGTTTATGGAAGAATAAATAAGAAACTTAATATCAAGTTTTCAAAAAATCAAATTGAAAAATTTATATTAAAAATTTTAAGAGAGACTGAAGAAAAGTTTTTTTCAAAAATCGGAAAAAATTTTTATATTACAAACACAGAAAACAATATTAAAATAACAGTAAATTCAAACACTTTTAGGATTATAACTGTCGATAGAAATCAAATTTATAAAAAATAAACGAAAGCCTATCTGATAAACAAGAACGAAAAATGTTTTTTGAACTCACGCCAACACGCCCTCCCCCTCTTTTCAGTAGTCGGGGCGTATTCGACAAATAAAGAAAATGGCAACAAAAGTTTTTACGTATTGTTGGTTTTGATATAGCAGAGCTGATAAAAGTGGGCAAAGAAACCATTGAGGAGAGTATTGAGCGTGCCAAAAGGAAAAATTGAGGTTATTGAAGTAAAACAAGTTGAGAAAACTGAAAAACTTGTTTTAGGGTATTTTCGTATTAATGAAGGATAAGCTGAAGCTCTGATACTGGCTCAAGAAAAATCAATACAAATATTATTAACAGACGATTTTAGAAGTTTACCTGATTTGAAGAATGTGTCTGAAATGTTTCTGAAGATGTGGAGATAATTACATACTTCATAGAAAATCATTCCTATGACTCTCGTTTACAGCAGGGACTCTCCGCTCCCGTTTGAACCAGCCCTTAACCAAGAACATTCTTCAGGAATTTCCCAGTGTAACTCGTTTCGGTTAGAGCAATCTCCTCAGGTGTTCCGCACGCAACAACGAGTCCGCCATCGTCACCACCTTCCGGACCAAGATCAGTGATATAGTCTGCTGATTTAATCACATCCAGATTATGCTCGATAACAACAACAGTGTTGCCTTTGTCTACGAGATCGTTTAACACTGCTATCAATTTCTTGACATCATGGAAATGAAGCCCTGTTGTTGGCTCGTCTAAGAGGTACAACGTCTTTCCAGTAGCTCTCTTTGAGAGTTCCTTTGTAAGCTTGATTCTCTGCGCCTCCCCACCAGAGAGCGTGGTAGATCTCTGCCCAAGCTTGATATACCCAAGTCCGACCCTGACCAGTGTTTCAAGTTTCTGCCTGATTGTTGGAATATTCATAAAGAGGTCCAGTGCTTCGGTGGTAGTCATATCAAGGACATCTGCAACCGATTTTCCTTTATACTTGATCTCAAGAGTCTCGCGGTTGTACCGTTTTCCGCTGCACTCCTCGCATTCCACGTACACGTCAGGCAGGAAGTTCATCTCGATTTTAATGACCCCATCTCCGCTGCATGCTTCGCATCGCCCACCTCTCACATTGAACGAGAACCTGCCAGGCTTAAACCCCTTTATCTTTGCTTCTTTCGTCTCTGAAAATATCTTTCGTATTTCATCAAAAACTTTTGTGTACGTTGCAGGATTACTTCTCGGAGTCTTTCCTATTGGGCTCTGGTTAATCACAATTACTCGGTCAAGCTCGCCTCCTGATACAATTTCATCGTGCAGCCCTGCTCTCTCTCTTGAACCATAGAGCTTCCGCATCATCCCCCTGTACAATATTTCATAGATAAGAGTAGATTTTCCACTTCCGGAGACACCTGTAACAAGCGTAAGAACTCCTGTAGGAATATTCACATCTATGTTTTTGAGATTGTTCTCCCGGCACCCTTTAAGCTGTATAAACCTGCTGGATTTTCTCCTGTTTTCAGGAACTGGTATCTTCAACTCTCCTGAAAGGTATCTTCCTGTGAGTGACTTCCGGTTCTCTTCGATTTCTTCCGGTGTTCCCTCTGCAACTACTTCTCCTCCATCGAGTCCTGCACCAGGACCCATATCAACAACATAATCTGCTCGTCGTATTGTCTCCTCGTCATGCTCCACAACAACAAGCGTATTGCCAATATCACGCAGTCGGTGCAGCGTATCGATCAACTTCTGGTTGTCCCTTTGGTGAAGACCGATTGATGGTTCATCCAGAATATAGAGCACGCCCATCAGGTTTGATCCTATCTGGGTTGCAAGTCGTATCCTCTGGGCTTCGCCTCCTGAAAGCGTACCCGACGCTCTCGAAAGTGTGAGATAGCCAAGACCGACTTTCTGAAGGAAATCAAACCTATCCCGTATCTCTTTTAAAATCTGACCGGCAATTTCAAGCTCTTTCTCTGTTAAATCGATGTTTCTTATGAATTTTATACATCGGTCAATCGACATGTCTGTGATATCAATGATCGATTTTCCCCCGACTGTAACAGCCAGAATCTTCTCTTTCAATCGTTTTCCATTGCAGCCAGTGCATGGGGAGATTCTCATAAATCGCTCCAGTTCATGCTGCCTGTACTCGGATTTGGTCTCCCGGTAGAGTCGTTCGGATTGTGGCAGGAGCCCTTCCCAGTAACTGGTGTGAGACCATCTTGTATCTCCGTTTCTCATGGTCATGCTAAACCTGATCTGCTCATCCGACCCGTACATCAAAGCACTGTACTGTTCCCTGGTAAGATCTTTTATCGGCGTAAAAACATCAAACCCGAAGTGCTTTGCAACAGCAGCAACATGCTGTCCTCTCCACCCATCAATCGCGTTTCTATAGATTGCAAGCGCTCCATCAGCGATGCATTCACTCTTGTTGGGGATAATCAGGTCAGGATCAAAGTCCATTTTGATACCAAGCCCGTGGCATACCTGGCACGCACCAAACGGGCTGTTGAAAGAGAACATTCTCGGCTGCAACTCTTCAAATGACATGCCGCAGACCGGGCAAGCCATACTGGCTGAATAGATACGCTCTTTTTTGTCTTCGTCAAGAACAATCACAAGCCCTCCATCCGATCTCTTGATTGCATTCTCGACTGCCTCAGAGAGTCGCGATCTGTCAAGAGTATCCAGTCTGTCGATAACGATCTCTATATCATGTTTCTTGTACCGTTCAAGCTCTATTTTCTCATCGGTTCTGTGTATTTCTTTGTTGACCCGCACCCTTGCAAATCCCTCTTTATAGAGGTCAGATATAAGTTTCTCGTACGTTCCCTTCTTCTGCCTGATAATTGGAGAAAGTACGACTATCGATCCGCTGGTCTCATCGGCAATCCTCCGGGCTATCTTCTCAGGCGATTGTGCAACAATATCGATACCATGTGTCGGGCAGTGTGGTATCCCTATTCTTGCAAATAGCAGTCTCAGGTAATCGTAGATCTCTGTAACAGTCCCAACCGTGCTTCTCGGGTTCTTGCTCGTTGTCCTCTGCTCAATTGCGATAGCAGGAGAGATTCCCTCGATACTATCGAGATCCGGCTTATTCATAACCCCCAAAAACTGCCTCGCATAAGAAGAGAGCGACTCAACGTATCTCCTCTGCCCTTCAGCATAAAGCGTATCAAATGCAAGGGTTGACTTACCACTACCAGAGAGACCTGTTATCACTATGAACCGATCCCTTGGAAGCTCAATATCTATATTTTTTAGATTATGCTCCCTTGCCCCTTTGATAATTATACTCTTAATCGACATTGGAAGAATGTGTTGTAATAGCTTTAGCTCATGTTTTGTCAAATCTGCAAAACTCCTTAAATTTCTGGAATTTATCTAATTCGTGCCCCTGTTTCTTTTCACACATGCCTATGGCAGATTTGAATATTTTTTTATTCTCAAGTTTTTCACGCATGTGCTTTAAAGTCTCACATATTCCATTTTTCAAGTCAATATCTTCATTCATCATACCTATTTCAATCAAAGAAACGAGCGTTTCTCTTGAAGACTTCTCCAATCCATTCTCTATTGATTCATCACCCAGTTCCTTGATTATCTCAATAATATGTCTTGTAACTTGTAATGCATCATCTTGTATTTCCTGTTCCGTCTTTCTGGCTATCCTATAAATGGGCTCAAATTTACTCAAAAAATTGCCATTAATTCCACTCAAAAGACCGAATATGCGGGTAGTAGGTTCATCCAATTTTAATTTTAATGCACAAAAAATTCCAATTTCCTTTAGCCATGAGCATATCCAAATTGTTTCAAGTTTTTCAGAGTAACTTGCTGTACTGTATCCTCGGTTTCCAATATTAGAGATCAGTACATGTAAACATCTTTCCGAAGTTGCAACTTTTTTAAAATGCACTCTTACATCTTCTTTTAATTTGTGATCATTCTTTACCGCTTCTATCCCAATATCAACAATGTAGTCTATAATTTGATCCATTTCGGAACACGTATCCTTGTCTATAATTTCTAATGATTGCCCAAGAATATTTTTAATCGTAACATTATATTGCCAATCCTCAAAATATATATCTTTTTGAATAAATTTTATCACTATGTTACGTATTGTTCCCATAAAATACTGCATCGAAAAAAGCTTCTCTTCTTTGGATAGACATGAAAAATCATTGGATATTACAAAAATATCATCATCCATTCCCGGATTCCTCTCTTCATAGGATTTTATCAAAAGGTTTCCTCTAACATCCAATATTGATTTGGTTGCTATATACCATCCTCTTTCGATTACTCTTTTGCCAACATTACTCAAGACTTGTTTAATTTCTTTGCTAATTTCGTCATAATTATCTGTCTTGCCTGGTATTCCTATTTCACCACTATACATTCTATCACTTTTGAGTCGTGCTATTTCATCTTTGGGTACTTCGATCCATCTGCTTTCAATCGCTTTTAACCCCACTTTTCCTAAAGATTCTGTTATTTCTATTACAGCGGACTCATCGTTTTCGATAAGGGCAATCTCTACCAATCTGGAAATCTTACCAGTATAATATTTCGCAATTTTAAGTTTATCTTTACTATCAATACTCGAATTAATTCTGTCCAAGTTTAGTTTTTCCAGTGCTTCTAATCCAACTTTCAGAGTGTGGGGGCCGTTAACTCTTAAGGCTTTGTTCAGGATATCTACAATTGGTAAAATCGTATCACGTTTAAGGCTTTCCACATCGTCATTTTTGATTTTGATAATTCCTTGAATAAATTTTTCTGGCTTAAGTTGGTCTATTGTCACATAGGCATAAGGAAATAGAGATATAAAGGAAATAATACATAGAAAAACACTGAAGTTTATCCAGTTCACTAAAAATTCTACGGTTTCTTCAGTGAGCATTCTTAATAAAACCAAATCGTAAACTATTGAGAAGCCATAGATTATTAAGAGCCACCAGAAAGCCTTACCTTTTAAAAATAAATCAAAAACCCTAGGACTCCCGAACTTCGCCGAGAGCTGAAAAGCAACAAAAGAAAAACCCACAACGATAGCAAGAATTGCCGCCAAGGCTTGAGCCATAGCACTTAATAAATATCTGGAGCTATCTAGCGAAACATTTAAAAAAATATTTGTGCCAAATTGATAAAAAATAATTATAATAAAAATAAGCAAAATATCTATGAATAGCAGCAAGTGAATCAGATAAGGCTGGGGAGTAAAACTTTTAGAAAATCTCTTAACCATATCTCTTCCTTAAAGATTCTATAACCCTTTAAGGTGGGGTGGTAAATACGATAACACCATTTCATAAGGTGTCAACTGCTTTCTTATTTCTAGCAAATGCTAGAACTCTGTTCCTGTTAACTTGTAGTTTAGGAGAGTTTATACTTTCCTTAAGACACTATTGTTTTCACTTCTGCTGTTATCATGTAGTGATCCTTATGATAGGGTGCCAAGTTTGTAATATGGCAGGTATGCAGTTCTGTTTCAAGTATTTGCAGTTCTTTTTTTAATATCTCTTTCGCATCTTTGGATACATCAATACTTCTAACTTTGATAACAAGAATTAGCAACCCATCCTCTTTTAGAAAGAGTTTTCTATTTTTCAGGGCTATTTCTGCCTGGTTTCTCTGTGCTATATCCTGATATATCAGATCCACTTCTCCAACGATATGCTGGTAGTTTTGCGGTTTATTGGCGTCATCAAAGATAGGTATAATGTTATCCCGTTCTTCACACAGCAGTAAAAGCTTGTGCATACTCACTGGAGATATTTCTACAGCATAGATTACGCCCTCTGTGAGGATGTCCGAGAGATAGCTTACTGTTGTGCCGGATGCTGCACCAAGATATAGTATTCGATCTGTTTTCTTAATGTGGGGTGGTGTTTTTTTGTGGATGGCAGAAGCAAGCTTACTTCTGCGAGGATTCCATACCCGTGCTTCAAAGTCCTGCAACTGCACCGTTTCTTCATCACTATGTGGTTTTGCTGCTGTTTTATTTCTTGTTACAAGCTGCTGTTTTTTTCCATTATAAAGCAAGTACAGGTTATCTATCCGGGGTACTACCTTATATTTCATTTTTTTATGTACAAACTCCCTTTACCGCCTGCCACAACATCGCCTGTGTATTTATTGTAGACTATGCCGTCTATCTCTTCATCGTCTTCCTGTTTATATGAAGGCACAAGTGTTTCCACCACACCGTTTATTTTAATTGTCCCTTTCTTCATTTCAGCTCCCGGAATCTCGGTATTTCCTTCAATAGTAATAATACCGCCATTGTTAGATATTCCGGGCATTAGTCCGGCACTTCCTTTTATGAGTATCTCCCCACCACATATATGTTCTCCTGCATAGTCTTTTACATCGCCAAAGACGATGATTTTCCCGCCGCGCATGCCGCAGGATTCTCCGCGATAACCTGCACCAAGATAGTAGCCTGCATCACCCCCGATAATAATCTCACCACCTTTCATTTCACGTCCTGCCCACGAGTCTGCATTTCCTTTAACTGTGATTACGCCGCCCTGCATTTTTGCACCAACATGCATGTCGACATCACCATTGATTAGAATCATTCCATCGGTCATGCCTTCACCAACTCGTTTCACTCTCGGTATACTTCCGTTAATGATGATTTTGGTATTTTCCGGACTGTCTTTTCCTTCCAGAGCGATCTTAAAGAATTCAAAGAGCCTGGTCTTGTGGTTGCCTTCCCATATTGTGATATTTTCGATTTCCTCTCTTGTTTTGCCTGCAAAGTTGTTTGGAGTGATGGTTTCTGCCTCAATTGAAATTTTACTCTGCATGACAGGAATAAGAGTTACTGTCTGCATCCCTTAGCTTCCTCCTGCCTTAATTACCACCGGATGCTTCACATAGTTATCCTGCACCATGTAGTTTGCTAAGTTGATCGAGTAATACTTCCTGAACTTCAAGCGAAGGTCCTTCATTAATCTCGTATTGTCTTCTTCTGGCACGCTTGCATTCACCCAAAATGTTCTGCCTTCGGGTGTTGCTGTTATTTCTCCGTTCCTTACAACAAACTCTCCATCTTTTATCGTGTATGCCGGTTTTTCAAAGGCTTTCTTAACGGTTGCGTGCTCACGACCTGCATCCACCTGATCAGGGTTGATGTGATAAATAGTAACATCCGCATCAGCGTAAGCCCCAAGATGGCCTTTCCCATGATCTGTTAAACCAAGTATTTTTGCGTGTGATGCACGTGTTTTTATGGCAATATCATACCAGTCAAGTTCCCGTTCAATTCCGGAAAGCGTTGTGCGGTCTCTCATTTTATTAGAGAGCTTTAACATCTCTTCCTCCCTTTTTCGTGCACTCATCAACAGTGCTATAACTTCCGGGTAATTGACGAATGGTCCACCGTTTGGATGGTCTGTGGTGAGTAATACCTGCCAGGGATTCTTGGTTAATAATGCAACCTCGAGCCCAACTGCCCACATAATGTCATGTATATACATTTTTCGAATATAGGAAAGCGGTACTACGCCGCTTGCATCCTCAAGTTCCACATCTCCATTGGTCCACTTGGTCGCGAGAAGGCGGGCATTGGCATATTGCATTGGCCCATCAGCGGTCATGGTGGTGGCATTTCCAAATATTAATTGTCCCATATCAACAGTGACATGGTCATGTTGGTTAAGATAGTCTGCTACTGCATCGGCCTTTGATTCGAAATCGCCCCAGTTCGTGCCCCCCCATGCATTAAAAGTCATGTGTGTAATGTGAACTACCTGCCTATCCATGCTTGGTTTGATGTTCTCAAGAAGTTTCATCGTCTCAATAGTTGTTTTATAGTTTCCGGGTTTTCCAAGAAGATTGCAGTGAAGGTGTATCGAGTGAGGAAGGTGCAGCATCTCGTTTGCTTTCGCAAGACCTGTTATTATTTCAGCAGGCGTAACATCAAAGTTTGGCACTGTGTCATGTAAGCCAGAAACGTTTTTGCCAAAACCCCATGCTTCGCCTCCACCGGGGTTGACGATTTTTACACCATACCCGCGGCTTGCAGAGAGTCCCCATGCGATGTATGCTGCAAGTTTTTCAATATCATTCTCGCGCACAGCTTCCATTACCTGCCAGTTGCTACCAAAAAGAACCAACCCCCCTTTATCAATGATTGGAATATCTCCAAATTCTTCGTGAGTGTGGCGAGCATGCAGGATTGGGATGGCTGCTTCAAAGACCGTGGTGTACCCAAGTTTAGCATATCTATAACCCATGGCAAAGGTGTTAGGTACAGTATAGCCGCTGCACGGTCGAGTAATCTTTGTGCGTTTCTCGATACCAGACCTGCTGTCATTCGGACACATGATTCTCCCGGAATTAACCTTGCTACCTGCAATATGAGAGTGTGCGTCCACACCTCCCGGCATAACAATCATTGAAGAAGCGTCAATCACCTTTGTATCCGGTGATAGAGAAATATCATCTACAATCTTTCCATTTTTTATAGCAATATCCATTATATCGCCGTTAATACTATTTATAGGATCAAACACCCGACCATTCTTAATCAGTAATTCACTCAACAGACATCACCCTTCCTGCTAACTTTTTTTATTATTTTATCAAGAATTTCTTCATCACTTGGATAATCAGAATCCACCAGTTTCCTCAGCCGCAAGGAGAGGCCATCCATCCGATAAGCCGTTCCTTCGGTTTCCACTCCAACGATTGCAGTTGGAATGACCACATCAGCAATCTCGGTCGTTGCATTCGCATAAGGATCAATCTGGATGAGAGGCATCTTTGCAAGATTATGCACCGAAGTACTCGGGAAATGAGCAGCAGGGTCTGATGCTACAATGAGTGAAGCATCCACCTCATCCCGCATTAACAGGTCATTTGCTGACATCTCACCAGGATTATAATATGGCGCTCCCCGTGACAGATCAACTGCTGGAAAACCAGTCTGCCACGAGCATACCTGACCAAAACCCGTAACATTATAGTGCCCGCGTAAAGGTGTTATAACAAACTTAGTCTGTGTGTTAAGATCATTTGTTAGGGAAAGAGCGCAGTCAATATTTTTATACATGCCTTTGCTCTGGGTTAAACCCATACCAAAAAAGAATGCTCCAAACCTGCATGAGCGCATCATACCGGAAAGACGCACCAAGTCTTCTTTTGAGACACCGCAAACCACGTCTGGCACAAGATCGTCTTTGCCATTTACAAGCGCTCTCAAAGCAGAGAGCACCACATAATCGCTGCCCTGCTCTATCTGTAAAAACTCATCAGAAATAGCAGCGGTTTCAGTCATCCGAACATCCACTGTTACAAACTTGCGATTCTGACGACCACGATCAAGGAAAAAACCAGGTAGATACCCTGAGTACCTGCTCATATGTCGCGGGTGTGCATGAATCGGGTTGCATCCCCAGAAAATAATCAAATCAGCACGATTTTTAATCTGACCAAGACTAGCAGTGGGGAGACCTTTTTCCTGTACTCCAAGCGTGGTTGGCCCGTGGCAGACCGATGCAGTGCTGTCGACTACTGCACCAAGAATTTCGCCAAGCAGAACTCCTTTACTCTGGGCTTCACATGACGTGGAAGCCCAGCCGTACAGGAGTGGACGCTTAGCATGAAGAAGAATCTGTGAAGCCTTGTCAATTGCCGAATCAAAGGATGTTTCCTCTAATATTCCAGCTTCGTTTCTAATCATTGGTGAGTTAATCCTCTCGTGTCCAAGTATTTTACTTGCACCGAGCCTGCAAGCTCTTTTCACATCAACTATTTCGTTATCCTCGACCTTCACGGTCAGGTCATCACAGAGAGAGCCACAGAATGAACAGGTCGCATCAGTAATCTCCATACATATCACTCCCTGTACAAACTCATAAGCGCTTTCAAATCAAGAGGTTTTTCATCAGTAGGCTCAAGGCTGCCCAATATACCTTTAAACCCCGGCATGCCGCAGCCATGTGTATCAGGGTTCACTACCGTATTAGCCCAAGGGCCCAGCGGGATAAATGCTACACCCTCCGGGTTTCCATCACAGAGTGCAAGAGAGACTACCACACTGCCAAACCTTGTTGAGACTTTTACGTGGCTTCCTTCCGAAATGCCAAGTGTTTTTAGATCTTCCGCACCTATTTCACAGCGGGCACAGGCATTAAAATAATCAGAAGATAATTTGCTATCAATATTGGCACCCTGGTCAATCGTTCTGCCAGTAATTATATTTACATCACACTTCATAGTAACACCTTAATACACACATCGTGTAGAACCTTGATTGCTTCGCAATCAAGAATTGAAGGTTACAGGTTATTTTCTGCACTTGATTGTATCGCAATCAAGAACTTTAGTGTATACCTCATATAGAACTATGAAACCTCCCTACATAAAAACCCGTCTTTTTTGTTCTGGTAGATGCTTTGAGAAAAACATACTGTTAAAAACGGACATCAGCATATTCAAGTTGAACTGTTTGGGTGGGATAAGCTATTGAAACAGGTGGAACGTGTATTGAGATATGATC